>NZ_JBXWQW010000065.1:0-18946 GCF_059612585.1 Ruegeria sp. YKSF57
ATGCGCCCGCAATCCGTGTTCGTCTCGGCCACCCCCGCCGCGTGGGAGCTCGACCAGACCGGCGGCGTCTTCACCGAACAGGTGATCCGCCCCACCGGCCTGCTGGACCCGCAGGTCGAAATCCGCCCCGTGTCGATGCAGGTCGACGACCTGCTGGACGAGGTGCGCAAGGTCGCCGCCGATGGCTATCGCACGCTGGTCACCACGCTGACCAAACGCATGGCCGAGGATCTGACCGAATACCTGCACGAACAAGGTATCAAGGTCCGCTACATGCATTCCGATATCGACACGCTGGAACGGATCGAGATCCTGCGCGACCTGCGTCTGGGTGCCTTCGACGTGCTGGTCGGCATCAACCTGCTGCGTGAAGGGCTCGACATTCCCGAATGCGGGCTGGTCGCCATTCTGGATGCCGACAAGGAAGGCTTTCTGCGGTCCGAGACCTCGCTGGTTCAGACCATCGGCCGCGCCGCGCGCAACGCCGATGGCCGGGTGATCATGTATGCCGACAAGATCACCGGCTCGATGGAACGCGCGCTGGCCGAAACCGACCGCCGCCGCGCCAAGCAGATGGCCTATAACGAGGAACACGGTATCACGCCCGCGACCGTGAAAAAGAATGTCGAGGATGTTCTGGCCGGGCTGTATGAGGGCGACGTGGACATGAACCGCGTCACCGCCACCATCGACAAACCGATGCACGGCGCCAACCTCGAGGCGCACCTGAACGGGCTGCGCGACCAGATGCGCAAAGCCGCCGAGAATCTGGAATTCGAAGAAGCCGCCAACATCCGCGATGAGATCAAGCGTCTGGAAGCGGTCGATCTCGCCATCGCCGACGACCCCATGGCCCGCCAATGGGCGGTCGAGAAAGCCTCCGAAGACGCAGTGAAATCGCGTGGCCGGTCCACGGCTGGCAGGCCGGGGCAAAGGGGTGGGAATGTGAAGCGGCGGAAGAGGTAAAGCGTTGTATGGCAAAGATAAAACACTATCAAAGAGATCAAATTCGAGATTGGTTTTGTCCTACACCAGGGTACGTTTTGAACTTTTCGAACAAGACTTTTGCAGAATTTTTTGACGACCACTTTGAGATTAACATCTATTCAGACGCATTTAGTGAGAAGGGCACGTCCAAATTCAACCGGCTTCTTGCATTCATAGAGTTGTCGCCCCCGCATCTAGTAATTGAGTTATTGAATCTACTTTGGAAACAGAAAAACTCGGATCGCGATGACGAGATTGAAAGGGCGACGCAAGCACTGCAATCAGACGCATGGAGCTCCAACGCTGAGTATGTCGAGGCGCTGCTAAACTCTGCCGCCTTGGAGGACTTACCTTTTGAAAAACTGATCTCTGAGCTTGCAGCACTTCCTAGCCATTCTGCTGCACCGCACTTGATGAGGATCAGTGCAGAGTGGACGCTTGATACTGTGGAAAGAGAGTTTCAAAGGGCGTTTGAAAACTTGGAAAAAGATCCTGAAGCAGCCGTCACAGCGGCGTGCTCTATGCTTGAGAGTGTATGTCGCTCAGTATTAATCTCAAGGCAAATGGAACTCCCGAGAAGCTTGGATATTAAGTCTCTGTACAAAGAAGTTCGTGAACCGCTTGGATTGTCACCTAACAAGGACATAACTGACACAGAAATCGAAGCAGACGTAAGAACCGTACTCAGTGCGTTGTTTAATACCGTTCAGGGCATTGGAGCACTGCGTACTCATGCTGGAACGGCTCATGGAAGAGAGCGTGGGTTTAGAAGGTTAGATCCAAGGATAGCACGCCTTGCCGTCAGTACAGCTACATCAACCGCTTTGTTTTTGGTCGAAACATGGGAAAAGCGCTTCCCCAACGACAAGCTCCTTAGCGACAATTGACCAAGCAAGTGTTGGATGGGTGCTCGCACCCGTCTCTTCCGATGACGCACGATGCTGGGTGAAATCTCCCATCCTACACACCCCACACTCCACCCTTGCCACTCACCTCCACCCTCCGCCACGTCTAAAATCACAAATCGTGATTCCAAACGGCTGCCATGACGAGCCCGAAAAACCTGCCCAGCACGCATGAGGTCCAAAGCGCTGTTCTCTCCAACTAAAAGAAAGGGCGGGAACCCCCCGCCCTTACCGTTACCCCTTATCCCAATGGGCAATCACATCATACCCAACCGGCGTCGGCGGGCCTTCCATGAACTCAGAGAAATGGCCCCACAGCTCGGCCACTTTGGGCGCGTTTGCGTTCGAGATCTCTTCGCTTTCGACCACCGAGATCACATAGCCCGAACCATCCTCGTTCATCACGTTGGTAAAGCTGTGTATGCCGGGCATACCCATGATGTCGGATTTCAATGCGTTCATCTTCGCCGTCGCCGCCTCGCGCGTACCGGGCTTCATTTTGTATTGGGTAATTCGTGCAAACATCACTTTCCTCCGTCGTCTGGCGAAATTGCCATGTAACGCGGCCGAAACGGCCCCGCCGCGTGCACCCTAGCACGGCAGCTCGAAATCTCGCATTGATACCAAAGATTTGCGCCGATTTTCAACCACACGCCTCACCGCATCCGGGCAGCTGTCCCTTCAGGGTTGCACTCCAGCGCCTGCTCCACCTTTGAATTCACAGATTGTGATTCCAAACGGCTGCCATGACGAACCCGAACACACGTTCCAATAAGCGCAGGATGGGTTTTCAACCCATCATTCCGAGGCCGCCAAAACGAAAGATGGGGTAAAACCCGCCCTAAACCCCCAACTCCGCCCGCATCTTCCGGGTCAATCCGGCCACGACCAGATCATAAGAGGTCACGATATGCTCGCGCAGCGAGGCGTCGCTCATGCCGCGGTCTTCATAGACCTGCAGCCATTTCATCCCCCGCGATGCCAGATAGGGGGCGGGGCGGATGCCGGGCTCATCCTGAAGTACTTCAAACGTCAGATCGGTGACCTTGAAAGTAAAGGCATCCTTTCCCTCGTTCCAGCCACAGATCGCAAAGACCTTGGCCCCCACTTTCCACACATCCGCATTGCCCCATTGCACGACGTGGGTGGTGGCCTTGAGGCCGGCGCAAAAGGTGTTGAACTCATCTCGGGTCATGGCTTTGATCCTGAGGGCCTCGCTTGCAGTTATCAAGCTCAAGCGTCACGGACCTGCGGTTTATCGTTCCGCGCAGAAACAGGTCGGATTGCAGAACCTGTGGGTAACGCTCTGCCCAATCGCGAAACCTGTCGTTTGTTACTATCCGCGCGTTGCGATTCTGCGCATCCTCGATCAGCAGGGGATCGGCCGGGGTCCCCTTTGGCGCAACTGAAATCTGCCGAACCGGATAACGCAGCACCTTGGACAGCTTGGCAGGTCCCATGTATTGGTTTCGAACCAGATATCCGACATTCGCATCGAACCAGACAATCGGCTCAAGTCCGTTGGCGACCAGCTTTTCAATGACCAGCCGAACCGAGTGCAGGGATGGTGTCTCGTCCTCCCAATACAGGACATTTGATCCGTCAACGACCACCCAGGGAACGGGCCGTCTGAGCCGACGCCGGATAACGGACAGGATGGCGATGACAACGCCCAGAGCCCCGGCCAGCAGGGGCAGCGTGAGAATCCGGCCAAATGCCAGGACGGACCAAATCGACAGGCCCAGTGAAGCGATCAAAACAATAAGCCAAACAACCATAGGAGGTAGATACCTGAACGGCGCATGACTGCAAGAAATTTCAATGGCCCGCGCGCGGGTGTGAGTGAATGCGCCCGCCCAACTCCCGCCCAAAACCCTTGCTATACCCGGTGTCATGAAGATCGTGGAGCATACGCCCCAGCGGCTGGTTGTCGAGGATCGGCCCCGCATCATGGCCGGGCTCGTCTGGTTCATGGGCGGGCTGTGCCTGTGGGTGGCGCTGTTCGGTCAGACGGATGGCATGGCCGAAACCTTGCTGGTCGCCGCGCTGGGGCTGGGCGCTCTGGCCATGGCGCATCATTCCTTTCCGTTCCAGCGCCTGACCTTCGACCGCGCCAGCGGAACACTGACCCGGACCGAGGCGCGGCTGACCGGGCGCAAGTCCTCGACCCTGCCGCTGGCCGAGATCTCGCGCGCCGCCCTGCAGGCGCAGTGGAGCGAAAACGCCCGCCTTGAACGGCTGGTTCTGGTGGGCGATCAGGGCAAATTGCCGATGGAATACGGCTTTACCAGTGCCCCGCGCGCGCAGTTGGTGCAACGGATCAACGACTGGCTGGACGACGCGCATCGGCCCTAGCCGCGCCCGCGTCGCTTTCTGCAAGCATGTTTCGCAAACCTGCACGCGGTCCATGCGGGCGGGCGGCATGCTGTCTTTATGACGGAGGAGACAGACATGAACGATCTTGCGGCAAAACCCCGGTCCCGTTCAGGAGGACGCTCGGCGCGTCGCGCGGTCCGGACCGCCCCAAAGTTTGACATGCTGCCGGGGCTGACGCGGAACCTGCCCTTGTGCGAGGTGATGGACGGTGCTCAGATCGAGATGATCGATGCCGCCTCGATGAACATTCTGGAAAACGTGGGCGTTCAGTTCCGTGACCCGATCGCGCTGGAGGACTGGAAACGGGCCGGGGCCAAGGTTGTCGGAGAACTGGTCTATCTCGACCGCGGCCTGGTGCGGGAGTTGGTCAGGACAATCCCGTCGGATTTCACTTATCACGCTCGCGATGCCAGGAAAAATGTGCGCCTTGGTGGGCGGCATTCGATCTTTGTTCCGATGACCGGCGCGCCCTTCCTGCGCGATCTCGACGACGTGCGCCGGAATCCGACGCTGGACGACCTGGCGATGTTCCACAAGCTCAGCCACATGATGCCCGCGCTGCACAGTTCGGCGCATCATATTGTCGAGCCTTACGACCACCCGATCAGCCAACGACACCTGCGCATCACCTATTCGTCGATGAAACATTCGGACAAGACATTCATGGGCATGACCACCAGCCCCCGGAATGCCGAGGACGTGATCGAGATGTGCGCGATCCTGTTCGGTGACGATTTCATCGACAGCCACCCGGTGGTGACAGGCAATTGCAACGGCAACTCGCCGCTGGTCTGGGACGAGACCATGCTGGGGGCGATGCGCGCCTTCTGCCGCCGCAACCAGCCGGTGCTCTGCTCGCCCTTCGTGCTGGGCGGGGCCAATACGCCTGCCAGCGTCCCGGCCACGGTGGCGCAGCTCAACGCCGAGGCGCTGAGCGCGCTGGCCTATACCCAGGTGATCCGCAAGGGTGCGCCCGCGATTTATGGCCACTACCTGTCGACCGTCAGCATGAAATCGGGCGCGCCGATGGCCGGCACACCAGAGATTTCCCTGATGAATTTCATGATCGGCCAGATGGCGCGGCATTACGACGTGCCGTGGCGCACCTCGAACACGCTTGGTGGCGCCAAGACCTTTGATGCACAGGCGGGGTATGAAAGCGCCACCACCCTGCAGGCGGTGATCCATGCCGGCGCCAACTACATCTGGCACTCGGCAGGCTGGAACGAGGCCGGAATGCATTGCTCTGTCGCCAAGTTCATCGTCGATTCCGAACAATGCGCAATGGCCTATCGCATGGCCGAAGGACCGAAATGGCACGATTTCGATCAGGCGATTGCGGCGGTGCCGGATGTCGGGCCGGGCGGTCACTATCTGGGCCATCCCCACACGCAGGACAACTTTCAGGAGGCCTTCTTCATGCCCGAGCTGTTTGACAACAACTCGATCGAACAATGGGTGGCCGAGGGCGAGGTGGAAATCACCGAACGTGCCCTGACCCGCGCCCGCAAACTGTTGGCCGAATACGAGGAGCCTCGGCTTGATGTGGCAAAGAACGAAGCGCTGCTCGATTACATCGCCCGGCGCGAAAGGGAAATCCCGGCAGCGGACGAGTTGAACCAGAGTTATTGAACCCTCCCCGACTGGCCCGCCTCAATTCGGGCGGGCCGTTTTTTTTGGGATGTCGGTGAAAACTGGTGTACTGCGGAAACATAAGGCGCAAAGCCGGTCACGGGCAGCATCCCGCGAGACAAGATATCGGAGAGAAACTGATGGTGCGTGATCCGCTTTTGGAACCGTTCCGATTGGGCAACCTGACGATCCGAAACCGCATCGTCAGCACCGCACATGCGCCGAATTACGTTCAGGACGGTCATCCCCGTGACCGCTATCGGCTGTATCACGAGGAAAAGGCCAAGGGCGGGGTCGGGATGACAATGATCGGCGGGTCCACAAACATTGCCCCCGACAGTCCATCGGTCTTCGGCCAGTTGTATGCCGGTGACGACAGCATCGTTCCGTGGTTCCGCAAGCTGACCGACGGGGTAAAATCGCACGGTGCGGCGATCATGTGCCAGATCACCCATATGGGGCGCCGCACGGCCTGGGATGATGGGCACTGGTTGCCGGTGATCGGCCCGTCGGGTCGGCGGGAACGGGCGCATCGGGCCTTTCCCAAGGTGATGGAGCCCGAAGACATCGCGCGCGTTGTGCAGGATTTTGCACAGGCGGCGCGCCGGTGCCGCGACGGCGGCTTTGACGGGATCGAGGTGTTGTCCCACTCGCACCTTCTGGGCCAGTTCCTGTCGCCACTGGTCAATGACCGGGACGACGCATACGGCGGCGCGCTTGAAAATCGCCTCCGGCTGACGGTCGAGGTTCTGCAGGCTGTACGCGGGGCCGTGGGCGACGAGCTTCTGCTGGGCATCCGTTTGACCGGGGACGAACTGGTTAATGGCGGCATCGAGGCGCTGGAATGTGCGACCGCCGCGTGCATGCTGGCGGATGCGGAGTTGGTGGATTTCTTCAACGTTATGGCGGGCGCGCCTTACGACGATCTGGGGCTTGCCGGATGGGTGCCGCCGATGGGCATGCCTTCGGCTCCTCATTTGCCCATCGCCGGACTGATCCGGCGCGAAACCGGATTGCCGGTGATCCATGCTGGCGGGATAGCCGACCTTGCAACCGCGCGCCACGCGCTAGAAGCAGGGCATGTCGATCTGGTCGGGATGACCCGCGCGCACATGGCCGACCCGCATCTGGTGTCCAAGCTTCAGCGCGGCGAAGAGGAATTCATCCGGCCCTGCGTCGGGCTTGGGTACTGCGTCGACCGGGTCAACCAGGGCAAACCCGCCGTCTGCGGTCACAACGCCGCCACCGGGCGCGAGGCGATGCTGCCACATGTGATCCATGTTGCAGACAGGCGTAAAACCGTTGTGATCGTGGGCGGCGGCCCCGGCGGGCTGGAAGCGGCGCGGGTCTGTGCCGCGCGCGGCCATAAGGTAGTGTTGTTCGAAGCGGCGCCGCAACTCGGCGGGCAACTATTGCTTGCGGCGCGGGGAACCGTCCGGCGACAGGTTCAGGGCATCACCGACTGGCTGGTGGCCGAGGCCGTGCGCCTGGGCGCAGAGCTGCGCACCAATGTCTATGCCGAAGCCGGGGACGTTCTGGCGGAAAAGCCGGATCTGGTGGTTGTTGCCACCGGCGGCTGGCCCGAACCACCAGACATACCCGGCGGGCATCTGACTGTCAGCAGTTGGGATGTTCTGAATGGCGGGCAGCGCCCCTCGGGCAACGTGCTTTTGTTTGACGAGACCGGCGATCAGCCCGCGGCGGTGACGGCAGATGCGCTGGCCGACATGGGCTGCAAACTTGAATTGGTGACGCCCGATCGCAGCCTGTTCCACGATCTTGGCCCCACAAACTCGGCCGTGATCCTGCGCCGGCTGGCCAATGCCGGAACGCAGTATACCTGTCTGCACGAACTGGCCTCGGTGACCGACGCAGAGGGAAAGAAACACGCGAGCCTGCGCAACGTGCTGACCGGAGCGGCAGAGCAGCGCGTGGTGGATCATGTGGTGGTTGAATGCGGGCTGGTGCCTGCCGACGGGCTCTATCTCGATCTCAAAGCGGCCTCGCGCAACCTTGGGCAACTGGATCAGATCGCACTGGTCGGAGGCAGGGCCGTGTTTCCCGATCTCAACCCGGACGGCGGGTTTGTTCTGGCCCGCATCGGCGATGCGATAACGGGTCGAAACATGCATGCCGCCATTCTGGACGCGCTGCGGCTGTGTAAGGATTTCTGAGGTGATCTCTGAATCTTTGCGGCATGCTTCCCGCAGGCCGGACCGGAGCGTCCGATCACCCCAGGGCAGGTCTAAACGTTGACGGCTGGTAAATAGCCAAGTTGAGCTTGCCCTCAACTGAATTGATCCGGGACCCACAAGGCCCGGATCTTGCTTCTTTCTGGTCAAAATACCCCGGGGGAGCCGCCGCAGGCGGCGGGGGCAGCGCCCCCTCACACCTCATTCCTTGCCCGAGCGCCATTCCTTCCACACCAGATAGCTGTTGGCGCCGAGCGAGGCGAAGGGCTCGGGGGGCAGGCGGGGCATGTCAGCTTCGGCCAGGAAGTGATTGGCTATCTCGGACCCGTTCCCCAGCAACAGCTCCGCCACGCCCATGCCTTGCAACGTGCCACGGACGGTGCCCAGCCCGTTCTGGCAACAGGCGGAAAACACCCCCTGATCCAGTTCACCGAAAGCGGCGGAGCCATTGCGGCTGAGGCAAAGCATACCGGCCCAGCGATACTCCATCTTGACGCCGGGCAGGTGCGGGAATCGCTCGCGATACTTGCGATCATGCACCCAGCCTGCATTGCGCAGCCGCATGTTGCTGGTCTCGATGGTGGGATTGAAAGTGGCGCAGGTGCGGATCAGGATGCGGTCGCCATAGCGGCCGGAAATCCGCCGCACAGAGGTACCCATCGGATCGGCGGGAGTCACACCCCATCGCGGTTGCCCGCCCAATGTCCTGACCTGTTCTGCCGTCAGCCGTTCTGTCATCGAGGCGTAAAGGCAGATATGCATCAGTTGCCGCCGGAAAAAGCCGAAACTTTCCAGATGGCCGTTATTGGCAAGAACGATCCGCCCGGTGGCGATGCGTGCCTTGGGTGTCGTCACCTGCCAGCCCGCGCCCTGTTTCTCAAAGCCGGTGACCGGCGTGTTCTCGTAAACCTGGATCTGGTCCACCAATCGGTTCGCCAGCGCACGGATATAACCTGCGGGCTGGATCATCACCGTACCTGGGCAGAACACGCCCGAGGTGTAATGCGGGCTGCCGGTGACTTCGCCAATCTGCGCCTGATCCAGCAAGGTGCAGGGCTCTCCCAGACGCTTCAGATGCGCGGCATAGTCCCGGTTGTGCCGGTCCCCGGCCCGCGTCGCGGCGGCGTTGTACTTACCGCAGGGATCAAAGATTTCCTCCGTCAGGTCACACTCGGCGGCCACCTCCTTTGCAAAAGCGATAGCCCGGCGGTTCAGCGCAATGGCGGCACGGTCGGCCTCCAGCGCGTCGCCGGCGTAATTGTCCGACACCAGATCATGCGGCAGGTCGATCATGAAGCCTGAATTGCGCCCGGCCGAGCTTTCGGCAAAGCGGCCCGCCTCGACAATCGCGATTTTCAGCGACGGGTCCAGTTGATACAGCCGACGCGCGGCCGACAAGCCGGCGAAACCGCCGCCGATGACGGTGACATCGGCGGTCTGGTCCTGCTCCAGAACCGGCAGCGGGTCCTGAGGCGGCAGGATGGCGTTCCATCCCGCGGCGCCGGTCTGCCGGGGCAGGCGTTTGGCGGTGTACCTGATCAATCCAAGGCCTCGTCAGCATCGTCCGCCAGATCGATCCAGATGGTTTTCAACTGGGTATATTGGTCATGAGCATGAACCGAGTTGTCGCGACCGCCAAAGCCCGACTGCTTGTAGCCGCCAAAGGGTGTGGTGATGTCGCCCTCACCAAAGCTGTTGACCGTGACCGTGCCCGCCCGGATCGCCCGAGCCCCGCGAATTGCGCGTTTGACATTGGCGGTGAAGATCGAGGCGCAGAGGCCGTAATCGGTGTCATTTGCAATCCCGATGGCCTCGTCAAAGCCGGATACCTCGATCACGCTCAGCACCGGTCCAAAAATCTCCTCGCGGGCCAGTTTGACGTCGTTGCCCGGCACCTCGACCACCGTCGCCTCGACAAAGCCATTGTTCGCCTTGCCGCCCAGAACCACCTTGTCGGCCTGCTCAAGATAACCGCAGACCTTGTCGAAATGTGCCGCCGAGACCAGCGCGCCCATGCGGGTTTCCGGATCAAGCGGATCACCCACGTTCCATTGCCTGGCATGATGCGCGATCCGGTCAAGCAACTCGGCCTTGACATCCTTGTGCACGATCAGGCGCGACGATGCCGAGCAATTCTCGCCCATGTTCCAGAACGCGCCGTTCACCACATGCGCTGCCACGCGGTCGAGGTTTTCGGCGTCATCCATGACGATGGCAGGGTTCTTGCCGCCCATCTCCAGCACCACCTCCTTGGCGTTGGATTCCGCCGAATAGGTCAGAAACCTTTTGCCGGTCACGGTCGAGCCGGTGAACGAGACCATGTCGATGTCCATATGCCGCCCGATGGGTTCGCCCACTTCGGCGCCACCACCAGGCACGATGTTCAGCACGCCGCGGGGCAGGCCGGCCTCCATCGCGAGTTCCGCGACACGCAGCGCGGTCAGGGTCGTTTCCGCCGCCGGTTTCACGACCACCGAACATCCCGCCGCCAGTGCGGGGCCGATTTTCCACGCCAGCATCAAAAGAGGAAAGTTCCACGGCAGCACCAGCCCCACCACGCCAATCGGTTCGCGGACCACCATGGCGATGTGGTTGTCGCTGGCAGGCGAGACCTGATCGTAAATTTTGTCGATCGCCTCGGCATGCCATTTGATGCAGTGGATGGTTTCCGGCACATCCACCGTCTCACAGTCATAGATGGTCTTGCCGCTTTCGATACTTTCCATCACCGCCAGCTCTCGCGCATTGCGGGTCATCAACTTGCACAGCCGGATCAGAACATCCTTGCGATCGGAAGGGTGCAGTTTCGACCAGCGCCCGTCGTCGAACGCTTCGCGCGCCTTTTCGACAGCAAGGTCCACGTCCGCCGCGCCACAGGCAGCGATGCGGGTCAATTCCTCACCCGTGGCGGGGTTCGTTGTCACAAAAGTCTCGCCCGAGATTGCCGGGCAGAATTTGCCGTCGATGAACGCTCCGGTGGGCAGGTCCAGATTGGCGGCGATGGATTTGTATTCGTCCTGCGTCAGCAATGTCATAGCTCAGCCCTCTGCCACGATGTCGGAGATTTTCTGTTTCAGCACGCGCGTCACCTGTTCCAGCGCGCGCTTGTCGTCCTTGTTCAGCCCTTTGAGTGGGGGCCGAACGGGACCGGCCTGAATGCCGTTCATGGTGACGCCATGCTTGATGGTCTGGATGAACTTGCCGCCCTGTTCCAGCACCCGCATCAGCGGCATCATCGCCGACATGATCCGTCGGCCCTTGGCAAAATCGCCCCGCACGACACAGGCCTCGTACAACGCTACGTGTTCGCGCGGCAGAAAATTCGACCCGCCGCACACCCAGAACGGCGCACCCCAGGCAAAGAACTCCAGTGCCTGATCGTCCATTCCGCAGCCCAGCTGGATATGCGGATAATCCCGCGCCAGCAGGTGCACCCGGTTGATATCGCCCGAGCTTTCCTTGATGCCGCAGAAATTCCGACTGCGTCCCACGCGGTCCAGGAACTCTTCGCCCATCATGGTGCCGGTGCGGTGCGGATAGTTGTACAGCATCACCGGCAGGTCGGCGGCCTTGTCGATGGTCAGAGCGTTCAGCGCATTTTCCCGGTCGGTCGGCACAGAATAAGGAGGCGAGGCCAGCAGGATCGCATCCGCGCCGATCTCGCGGGCGCCCGAGGCCAAGGCAATCGAATCCGGCGTCAGCATCGCGCCGGTGCCCACCACCAGCGGCAGCCGCCCTTTCAGCCGGTCGCGCGTGAACCGCGCCAGATCCAGCCGCTCACTCACAGTCTGGGCATAGTTCTCGCCGGTCGATCCGCCCGAGATCAGGCCGTGAACGCCGTTGTCGATCAGATAGTCGATGACATTCGCCAGACCGTCCCAGTTGACGGAGCCGTTCTCGTGATAAGGTGTCACGACAGGCGTATAGATCCCGTGGAATTGAAAGATTGGGGTCATTCGAAGTCCTCTAGGCAGTGGTTTTGCGTGCAACCGTTCCCAGCGGCACATCCAGCCCGGCGGGCATGACGAACAGCTCGATCTGGTCGCGCGACAGGTTCCAGTGATCGATTGCCAGCTGGGCGGCGGCGGCATCGTCCCCGGTTTCGATCGCAGCGATGATGGCGTCGTGCTGGGTGCTGGCTTGGGCCACGTTTTCAGCCATCGCTGCGCTTTGCGGGCGATAGAAAGTCATGGAAATGCGGGCGTGGTCGATCAGCAACCGCCGAAACGATGGCAGCAGATAGATGTTGTCGGCCATCTCGCCGGTGATCTCGTGAAAACGGTTGTTGGCCATGGCCCGATCCGCGCTTGAACCGCTGTGCAGGGCGTCCTTGAAATCCTCCTGCGCCGCTTTCAGCTTGTCGATCTGCGCAGGCGTTGCGTTCTTGGCCGCCAGTTGCAGAACCGCGCCATAGATCATCGGTGCCGCCAAAAAGAAATCACGCAAGGTGGTGTGGGACATTTCGGAAACCCGCGCCCCGCGTCCCGCGCGCAGTTCGATATAACCCTCACCCGCCAGTTCGCGGAACACCTCGCGCAGCGGGGTGCGGGACAGGTCGAACCTGTTGCACAGGCTCACCTCGTCCAGATCCTCGCCGGGCGCCAGCACCAAAGTCAGGATGTTGGTCCTGAGGTAATCGTGCACCTCGGCTTTGCGGTGTTTTCCGGTATCTTTCATGTTCAAAGCCTTCGGTGGCTGGTCGAGCCCAAACAGGGTCGATTCTTTTGGGATACGATGTGTACTAATCATGAATACATCTTGCATACAATCCTAAATCGTGCGATTTGATACTCCGGTGGTCAAAAAGGAATAACGGTGATGGCGGACCCGCAGCATTTCGTCTTCGCTTTGGTCGAGGAATTCACCCATATGGCGTTTTCCTGCGCGGTGGACCCGTTGCGCATTGCCAACTTGGTCAGTGGCCGCACATTGTATCGTTGGTCCTATGCCTCGGCTGACGGCAAGACCGCGACGGCGTCGAACGATTCGGTCACGCTGGTGCATCACGCCTTCTCCGAATTGCCCGCCTGTGACCGGCTGTTCGTGCTGTCCGGGATTCACATGAATGAACAGGACAATCGCGGCCTTATCGCCGCGCTGCGCCGCGCGCGGTCCCGCGGCACCCCGATCGGGGCGCTGTGCTCGGGCGCTTATATTCTGGCTCGGGCCGGATTCCTGGACGGGCAGCAGGCAGCGATCCACTGGGAATACCACGACAGTTTCATGGAGGAATTTCCCGAGGTGAATCTGGTGCGGAACGTCTTTGTGGTCGATGAAAGGCACATCACCGCATCCGGCGGCACCGCGACGGCAGATCTGATGCTGCACCTGATTGAACGCGATCACGGCTATGACCTGTCACTCGCCGTGGCCGATCAGATGGTTTACAACGCCGTGCGCAACGCTACCGCAGCCCAAAGAGTGTCGTTGCAATCGCGCAGCGGCATACGAAACCGGCATCTCGCCAAGGCGATCCAGATCATGCATGACCATCTGGACAATCCGGTGTCGCCATCGGCCATCGCCGACGAGGTCGGGATTTCGACACGCCAGCTTGAGCGCTTGTTCGGCAAATATCTGAACACCTCTCCCAAGAAATACTTCATGGAGATGCGTCTGGAACGCGCCCGCCACCTGTTACTGCAGACCGAGGCGTCGATCACCGAGGTTGCCTTTGCCTGCGGTTTTGAAAGCCCCGGCCATTTCTCGCGGGTGTATCGCGCCGCATTTGGCGTCAACCCGTCGCTGCAGCGGGACCGCCTGTCATAACCGCTTCAAAAGGTGAAGCCCCCGGCGATGGTCCGGGGGCTTCTGCAGCGTCGCACGGGGTGCGTGTTCAGTTGATCGACACGGGGGCCAAAGCGTTCGACAAGCTCGCCTCCCCCTGACCGTGAATCGCGGGATTGTAACCGAGGATAGTATCCGTGCGCGCTGTTGTTAAAAGCTGATTGGCGATGGCGGTGGGGGTTGCCCCCGAAAATTTGTTCGACAGAACCGCCGCATAGCTGGCGACCATTGGCGCGGCAAATGATGTTCCCGCCAGGCCGGTCGTGCCACTTTCGACGCCGACCACCAGGAACTGCCCCTGAACCGTAGCATTGGTCCCGGCATAGTTGGAATAGCTGGCAAGCGACGCCTTGTTCGCGGCCGTGCCATGCCCGTCAAGGGCGCCGACAAACACGGCTGACGGCGCGCCGATCAGGTTTGTCGCAAGGTAATCAATCTGGCCCGCATAGGTGCCCGAGGCGATGACATCCCCGATGGCGACGCTTTCGTTGCCGGCGGATTTCGATACAAAGGCCGATCCGTCAAAGGCATAGTCGACGATCGAGATTTCCTGTGCGTCCAGACCGCCGAAGGCAGCCGGAAATTCCACCCAGCCATAGCTGGCGTTGATCACGTTGAACCCGTCGCCCAACGCAAACCCGGCGCCAGAGGTGAATTCATGCGACACCATCGTTGCAGATGGGGTGAGCATCGAAATCTGCGCCGAGGTCCACTCACCATGCCGCTTGCGTTTCAGGCCCTCGCCCAGATTGCCGAACAGCTTTGTGCGACTGTTGAAATCGTCGACCACCGTGACAGTCACGTTCTGGCCCAGATATCCGTCGCTCCAGGCGCTCTGAATGTCTGCGTGCATCCAGGAGTAATATGTTGGGGTGCTTGGCGCGGGGTCTTCACCGCCGCCGTTGCCGGGTTTGTCTGGCTTGTTCCCGCCACGCGCGGCGATCAGCAAGGGGCTGTCTTCGGCAATAACCGGGGTTGGTGCAAAGGCCGCAAGCGCGACGGCAGAGGCAAGCACGGGTGTCAAATACTTTAATTTCATCTGGCCCTCCAATTGGCAGCTGGACTTGGGGCAATCCAATAAGAATGAAAGACTAAGGTGAAATTTGGGCAAAAATGCAGACATATGGGCGTTTTGGAGTGTATTTTTGGAGTTTATGTGCGTCACTCGGGCTAATCCCATAGGCTTTCACGGATTGTTGTCAAAACCGGAACAGGTAGCGTACGTGAAGCTGCAACCGTTCCATAGGTGACTCGTCGAGCATGTAATTCAGCGTCTCTTCGGGTGGCAGGGTAGATGCAGCAAGCCGGCAGTTCACCGTCTGGACGCCACCGATGGCGCCATAGTCTGCGGCACAGCTGTCCTCGCTCAGATTGCCACCGATCAGGCCAAGCACAGAAAGCGACAGCGTGCTGCTGGGGGTCGGCTGTGTCTGATACACGAACCCCAGCCTCAACGCCGGATCAATCGTGTATTTCTCTCCACGTTCACCGGTGCTGAAGCCCCAATAGACGCCAAAATTCGGGTGCAACTCGGTCATCCAGGTAAAATGGGTGTCCGCCCACCGGCTGCCGTACCATTGTCCGAATGACACGCGCTGCCCATTGGCCAGCTCATAGCCACCGCGCCCGATCTTGCGAACGCTGTTGGACAGGGATGATCCGTCATTCGCCGAGATGAAATAGGTCTTGGACCACAGGTTTTGCGCCTGCCCCAAAGCCGGCAGCATGCAGGTGAAAACCACCACAACCGCCAACAGGACACCGCGCGTGCCGTTCAGCGCTTGCGGGAGCGGTGCGCGCATGCCGGTCTTGTGTGCGGAACCAGGCCTCATTGTCCGGGTCGCTCGCGTCTACTCGCGGCGATGGCGCGTCGCGCGCTGCGCTTCGGCCCGTCGGGCGGTGTCAGGAAGCAGCAGTGGCAATAACACCGGCGCACACAGCAACAGGAACTCAACGAGACTCATTTTGTCGATACCCTCCAATTGGCAGCTGGATTTCGGGTCGTTCGATCAAAAATGACAATCGCGGCAATTGTGAGGTGATAATCGAGCAAAGATGGCGATCATGCGGCAAAACGTGTTTTTGCGTTTCCTCTTTCGTCCCAGTTCTTCGCAACCGGGTTGACTGAGTTCAGAATTGAAACAGATACCGGACCTTCAGTCGAACATTCTCGACAGCCGAGCCATCAAACAGCCGCGAAAGAGAATCGCGCATGGGCCGTGAGTCTCGGGGCCGGCAATGTCCCGTCCAGGTCACGGTTTCATTCGGGTCAAGCGATCCGCACGTGCGTTCACTGTCCGAGGAGGGCGCCAGATCGAACAGTGAAAAAGACAGTGTGCTGTTCCTGGTCGTTTCCGTCTGCAAGGTCAGGCCCCGATTGAGGGCAAGCGGGCTTGTCTCTTCCACCCGGCGTTTTTTGGGGCGTTCACTGACATAAGTTGATGGCGTGGCGTCATTCGACTTCCACTGAAAGTTGGGCCCGTTCCACCCGTTAGGAATAAGATTGCGAAAGCTCCATTTGCTGTCCGCCTCGAATGTCGTGTCTGCTTCGACCGTTGCCGGAACAGGCGTGTCCAATGGCGGGACAGGTGGAATCCCAAACCTCAACCCGGCATCGCCCCCCTGTTGGGCCGTTGCGGAGGTTGCCAGAAAATACAACATGGATGCGGCCAGCACCGTCAGCCACCGAACGCGGGCCGCCGAGCCTGATTGGAAAATGCGTCGCGTCACCATTGCGGTCACGTCCTTGCCCAATGCGGAATCCCCTCGAGTGGAGTTGCAGAATACCAAAACTGTCGGCGACGGGTCTGAAAATCGCGTAAACGCTTTGCCGGTGTGGCTTTGACGCACCAAGGGTGTCGAAAATACGGAGCGGAAGCGGCTGGCGAAGCCGGATTCCCTTTCAAGCCACCGGCGCGGCGCGGCGGCCTCTTCCACCTGATCGTATTATCCGCTAAACGCGTTCCGACCCGAGATTACTGGCGGATTGCGACCGATGAAATTCACTCTTTCCTGGCTCAAGGATCACCTGGATACCGAAGCGTCGGTTGACGAGATTGTCGAGGCGCTGACCGACCTCGGCCTTGAGGTCGAAGAGGTCGTGAACCCGGCCGATGCACTCGGGGATTTCACGCTCGGATATGTCAAGCATGCCGAAAAACACCCCGACGCCGACAAGCTGCGTGTCTGCAAGGTGGATACCAGCGAAGGCGAGTTGCAGATCATCTGCGGTGCCCCCAACGCGCGCCAGGGGATCACCGTCGTCGTCGCCAAGCCGGGCGTCTATGTGCCGGGCATCGACACCACCATCGGTGTCGGCAAGATCAGGGGTATCGAAAGCTATGGCATGATGTGTTCCGAACGCGAGATGCAGCTTTCGGACGAACATGACGGCATCATCGAACTGCCCACGGGCGAGGTCGGTGATCGCTTTGTCGACTGGCTGGCCGAGAATGATCCGGCCAAGGTCGATCCGGTGATCGAGATCGCAATCACCCCCAACCGGCCCGACGCGCTGGGCGTGGCCGGTATTGCCCGTGATCTGGCGGCGCGCGGTCTGGGCACGCTCAAGATCCGTGACTATGTGCCGGTGCCGGGCGACTTCAAAAGTCCGATCAAGGTGATGATCGATGACGACACGCTGGACGGCGCGCCGCATTTCACCGGGCGCCTGATCCGCGGCGTGAAAAACGGCCCCAGCCCGCAATGGCTGCAGGATCAGTTGCGCGCCATCGGCCTGCGTCCGATCTCGGCGCTGGTCGACATCACCAATTACATGACCTTCGACTACAATCGCCCGCTGCATGTGTTCGACGCCGACAAGGTACAGGGCGACCTGCGGGTCCATCGTGCCAAGGGTGGCGAAAAGCTCGTGGCACTGGATGAAAAGGAATACACCCTGCAGCCCGGAATGATGGTGATCTCGGACGACAACGGCCCCGAGTCGATCGCCGGGATCATGGGCGGGATGGAAACCGGCTGTACCGAGGAAACGGTCAACGTGTTCCTCGAAAGCGCGTTCTGGGATTACGTACAGATCGCGCTGACAGGTCGGGCGCTCAAGATCAACTCGGACGCGCGTTACCGGTTCGAACGCGGGGTCGATCCGGAATACACCCGCGAGGGGCTGGAACACGCCACCCAGATGATCCTCGATATCTGCGGCGGCGAGGCGTCGGACGTGGTCGAGGCCGGCAAGGCGCCGAACCACGCGCGCGCCTTCCGTCTGGATGCCGAGCGGGTGCAATCGCTGGTCGGCATGGACATCCCCGAAAGCGAACAGCGCCAGACCCTGACGCGGCTGGGCTTCCGGCTCGAGGGCAGCATGGCCCATGTTCCCAGCTGGCGACCCGACATCATGGGCGAGGCCGATCTGGTCGAAGAGGTCGCGCGCATCGCCTCGCTGACCAGGCTGCAGGGCAGACCTTTGCCGCGCATTTCCGAAGGCATCCCGAAACCTGTGATGACCCCGGCACAGCGCCGCCAGTCGATGGCTCGCCGCACCTGTGCGGCACTTGGGTACAACGAATGCGTCAGCTATACCTTCATCGACAAGGCGTCGGCGGCTCTGTTCGGCGGCGGCGATGACGCCACGATGCTGGAAAACCCGATCTCGTCCGAGATGAGCCACATGCGCCCCGACCTGCTGCCGGGCCTGTTGCAGGCGGCGGCTCGCAATCAGGCGCGCGGCTTCATGGATCTGGCCCTGTTCGAGGTGGGGCCGGTGTTCCACGATGGCGAACCGGGCGATCAGCAAACCCAGATCACCGGCCTGCTGGTGGGCCGTTCCGGTCCCAAGGATGTTCAGGGATCGTCGCGCCCGGTCGATGTGTTCGACGCCAAGGCCGATGCCGAGGCTGTGCTGGCCGCCATCGGCGCCCCGGCCAAGGTGCAGATCCTGCGCGACGGGCCGGGCTGGTGGCACCCGGGTCGGCACGGCAAGATCTGCCTGGGGCCGAAAAAGGTTCTGGGCGTATTTGGCGAGCTGCACCCGCGCGTGTTGCAGGCCATGGATATCAAGGGACCGGCGATGGCCTTTACCATCTGGCCCGAAGAGGTGCCGTTGCC
>NZ_JBXWQW010000066.1:0-17450 GCF_059612585.1 Ruegeria sp. YKSF57
CGGGTAATAGTAGTGGGGCGAGATGAAGACCGGCATGCCCGCCGCCTTGGCCGCGATGAACAGTCGTTCGATGTTGTCGACGGTGCCCTGTTCGGTGACGCTCTCGCCAACGACACCCCATGTCACGCCGTCCTCGGAAAGGAAGTCGATCTGGGGATCGGTGACGACAAGCGCGGTTCGGCCGGGATCAATCGTCATGTCGATCTGTGGCAGCCCGGGGTTTTCCGGGTCCGCATAGGCCGCCCTGGCAGCATCGGTGGCGGCTTCTGCCGTGGTGCCGATGACAGATGCGGCACCAGCGGCGCTGGCTGCGGCAACGCCGGCCAGCACACGGCGGCGGGCAAGATCGACACTTTCAGGCGTGTGTCCGCAGCCGCAGTTGTGGTCATGTTCATGTTTCATCTTAGGTCTCCTTTGTTGAAGCTGTGCAGGCCCTCGGGGCGCTGCGCTGGGGCGCGGGGAACCGGACAGACCTTTCCTGATCGCAGCCGAAGAAGCTGCGTTGCGGGCGTTGGCTGTCCGCTTTCCTGCAGGACCGACGCGCGACGGTGCGTCAGTTTCTGAGGTCTTCAGGTCACCTAAAGACCCAGTTCCGTCAGACCCTTGTGGTCCAGGGGTCGTGTGCTGTCTGCCCAGTGGAACAGACGCTGTCTTTCAGCGATGAGCAGATCATTGATGGAGGCGATGCGCCGTTTCATCAGGCCGTCCTCGTCAAATTCCCAGTTCTCGTTGCCGTAGGACCGGAACCACTGGCCAGCATGGTCGTGCCATTCATAGGCAAAGCGCACCGCGATGCGGTTCTCGGCAAAAGCCCAAAGCTCCTTGATCAGGCGATAATCCAGTTCTCGCGACCATTTGTCGGTAAGAAAGGCAATAATTTCGGCTCTTCCGGTGATAAAGTCGGAACGGTTTCGCCAAATACTGTCGGGCGTATAGGCAAGGGCCACCGTTTCGGGGTCTTTCAAGTTCCAGGCGTTCTCAGCCATGCGGACCTTCTGGATCGCGGTCTCGCGGGTGAACGGCGGCAAGGGCGGGCGGGTCATTTTGCTTTCCTTCGGTAGGGGGATTGAATTGCGGTTCACACATTCGGGACAAGAGGCGCGGCAAGCCGGATGATTTCGGCGACAGCAGCGATAACTGTCCAGACCGCAAGGGTCAGCATCAAAGCCAGTTTTCTTTCGGGTGGCAGGGCATCGCGCAGCTTCCGCGCGTGCTGCGCCAAGGAGGGGGGAGAGGCAGGAAGGCATCTCGAAAGACGGACTTCGCTCTTGCTGCGGAGACAGGCCAAGTCCGGCGAGGGATGCCAGTCGACGCGAAGGATGCGTTCGGGATGTGTCATTCCTGCTTCTCCTTTTGGAGGGTTGCCGCGCCTTGGTCGGGGACTGTTCGGACCTTGGAGCCTCGGCATCCCTCGGGGGGCTGATACCCTCAACCTAGGGATTGGATGCCGCCGGGTATTGGCCGGCTCTGCCAAGGTTTTGGCGCTGTCTGCCAATTCTTGTGCGGGGCCGTGCTCTCCCACTGCGCGTGCTGGCGAAACTGTGCAGGCGCGGCGCCGACCCACCGCTTGAATGCGCGGCTGAAGGTGCTTTGCTCGGAAAAGCCGGTCAGGAAGGCGACCTCGGCAATGGAGCAGGTGCTGTCGCTCAGCAATTCCTGCGCCAGGGACAGCTGGGCGTCGCGCAGCACCTCGCGGTAAGACAGGTTCTCCTCCGCAAGGCGGCGGTAGAAGGTCCGTTCGCTCATACCCATGGCGATGGCCACGTCAGAGGCTTGCGGCACCCCATCGCTGAGCCGCGATGCCAGGTGATGCCTGACCTCATCCTCAAGCGAAGACGGATTGGGAAGACTCGCAATTTCGGTCTCAAGGTGCTGCGTCAGAAAATCGGAGATGCCGCGGTCCCCCAACTTGTTTGGCTGGCCGAGGGTGTCGGGGGCGAATGCAATGGCGCTGTGGTCGGCCCCGAACAGGACCTTGCATCCGAAAAAGGCTTCAAATTGCGCAGGGTCACTGCGGCAGTCATGTTTGAAGGCGACGTGGTCCAGTTCGATGTTGTTCCGGGAAAAGGCCCTGATGTTCTCTGCCACGGCCGCAAGCGCGCATTCATCCCGGAGTTTGAAGGCCGGGTGATCCGGGGTGCGGGCTTCAAGAATAAAGAGTGTGGGATCAGCCTCTTGCTGCAGCCGATAGACCGCTGTGTCGGTCAATAGACGGAAATAGCGCTCAAGTCGCAACAGACTATCCTTCAACGTTGGCGCAGATTTCAAGGCCAGCCCCAGCGCGCCAAGGTCGTTCCCCCCGATTTTACGCGCGTAGCTGAACACAAGCGCCGGATCGTCTTGCGTGTGCAGGCGGAGCCGTTCGATCAGGTCGAAGTAGGTGGTATCGGGAATTGGACCATCGGCTGGGCTTTTCAGGTGGAACAGGGTTTTGCCCTCGGCGGCCACCTTCCCGTCTGCCGTCAGGTTCAGCCCGGCGGCGCGGACCAATGTGGTTGCAAAGATTGATGTGGCTGTTGCCATCCTGATGTCCCCCCTCAGGTCTGTTTGCCTAGCTGATCTTTCGCGACGACCCTGCCACACGCACCGGCGATCCGGGCGCGTCGGGGATGGTAACTTTCAGTCTGGAGGGCATGCCCATGTCCACGCCCTGTGCAATGTCGATGCTGCCGTCATGGGGCCATCCCAGATCGCGTAGATATCCCGCAAATGCGGCGGCGGCGGCCCCGGTGGCGGGGTCTTCTGCAACGCCGCCGATGGCAAATGCGTTGCGGGCATGAAACCGCTGCGGGGTTTCGACCCAGATCAGGTTGATGGTGGTCAGCCCATGCCGCTCCATGAGCCGCCGACCTGCTTCCAGATGATAGGCCATCTCTGTCAACCGCCTGCGCGCGCGCAGGACCAGGACAAGGTGATCGTTGCCCGCGTTGGCAATGGCTGGTGGTATCTCAGGGTCAAGATCCTCGCTGCGCAGGTCAAACAAGGCCAGCGCCTGGTCAAGCAGCGCGGGATCGACCGGACCGCTGTGCGTCGGGGGTGAGGAAAGTTCGACCTGTGCCCGCCCGTCGGCGTCCGTCCGACCCGCTACGCTGATATCGCCTGCGTTGATCCGCAGTTCATACTGGCCTGGCCCGTTCAGCTCCGTCAGAACAGCCCCAAGGGCGATCGTGGCATGGCCACAAAAATCCACCTCGCTCTCAGGCGCAAAGTAGCGCACGCGCCAGTGATCCTCTTCAGGGGCGGCAAAGGCGGTCTCGGAGTACCCAACGGCAGCTGCAATCGCCTGCATCTCCGTGTCACTTGGCAGGCTGTCGCCAACCAGAACACCTGCGGGGTTTCCACCGGCGTCCGCTTCGGAAAAGGCCGCGATGCGGCAGACCTGTGTCATGTAATTATCGGTCATCGTAGTGTTCCTTGTCTCAAGAAGCCCTGCCCGGCCATTGCCGGGCAGGTTCAGCCGCTATTTCTGTGTGCGGTGGAGGAAATCGTGGATTTCGGCGGTGATGACCTCGCCGAATTCCTCAAGCGCGAAATGGCCGGTATCCAGCAAGTGGAATTCCACATCGTCCAGATCTTTCAGATAGGGATGTGCACCCTCGGCCGGAAAAATATGGTCATTCTTGCCCCAGACGATCAGCGCGGGCGGCTGATGTTCACGGAACAGGGCCTGCCACTTGGCGTATTCATCCACGTTGGTGCCATAGTCGAGGAACATCTCAAGCTGCACTTCCTGATTGCCGGGGCGGTCCAGCAAATACTGCACATGCCAGAAGTTGTCCGGGCTGACCTTCGAGACATCCCCCACCCCGTGGGTGAACTGCCAGACTGTCGCGTCCATGGTCAGGAACCCCCGCAGGGCATCCCCGTTTTCGGTGGACGGATCGGCCCAATACGCCTTGATCGGGTCCCAGAATTCGCGCAAGCCCTCTTCATAGGCGTTGCCGTTCTGAATGATGAACCCGGTCACACGTTCGGGGTGTTCGGCAAACATGCGGTAGCCGACGGGCGCACCGTAATCCATCAGATAGACAGCGTAGTCGTCCACACCCTTGGCGTCGATCAACTGCGTCACGACCTGCGCCGCATTGGCAAAGCTGTAGTCATAATCCGCCGCCTCCGGCATGTCGGAGGCACCAAAACCTGGATAATCCGGGGCGATCACGTGATAGTCGCTTGCCAGTTCCGGGATCAGGTCGCGGAACATATGAGACGAGGTCGGGAAGCCATGCAGCAGCAGGACCGTCGGATTGTCAGGATTGCCCGCTTCGCGGTAGGCGATGTTCAGACCGTCGATCTCCATCTTCTTCATTGCGACGGCAAAGGGGCTTTCGGCCGCCTCCGGCTTCGTGGGCAAGATCGTTGTGAAGAAGGCGGTGCCAGCCAGCAGGCTGGCCAGGGTGGTGCTGATGAGAGTGTTTTTCATGGGTTCAGTCCTCTACTGGGTTGAAGGGAGCCGCCAGCGGACGGCCGGGAACAGGCGGCTCAGCCGGAACGCGCCTGAATTTCGGTGATTTTTTTGCGCAGCTGCTGGTTCTCTTCGCGCAGCAGGGCCAACTCGTCGCCGAACTCGTTCTCGGTCAGGCGGCGGGGGATGTGTCGGGGACAGTTCCAGTCAAAGGCTTCGACGATGATCCGAATGCGTCTTTCTGCGCCATCGGGCCAGTCGGTGTCAGGGTTCGCAGGTTTCTCCTCAACCGCCACACGACCCCAGAGTTTCAGCCGCTCCGCGCGGGCGTAGTTCATGATGATCAGGGCAATGCGATTGTCGGCAGTCAGATTGCCAAGGCTAATGTACTGCCGGTTCCCGCGCAGATCGGCATAAGTGATCGCATTGTCGTCTTCGGCCCGCAGAAAACCAGGTTTCCCACCCCGAAACTGGACATAGGGCCAGCCAGTCTCTGAAACGGTCGCCTGGTAAAAGCCATCGCATTCCTCAATGAATGCCCGTTCGCGCTCTGACAGGGTGTCGCCCCCTGCCCGGTCGTCAGACAGGAAGCCGGCGTAACCGCCTGAGCCGTTCCGGGTCTGCTGGTCTCGGACGGATGGGGTGAACGCGATCTTGGCAAAGGCATAGGCCATGTCGTTTCTCCAAATCTAAGCTTGAGCGGTTGTCGCTCCCCTTCGGGGCGCAGCATTGGGACGCTTCGTCGTGGAAAGTCCAAGGTGAACCGATCAGTTAATGTTTAGATTAAAGTGAACCGATCGGTTAATTCAATCAAGTCAAATTTTGTGATAAGCATCATCATCGCTGGTACTCACACCAAGTTGGACTAAGATAAGCTGCTAAGATATATGTATATTCTTGACCGCACGTCGATCGGGATATATTGACAAATCAGTCAATGTAAGGTGTCGAAATGAGCCAAAACAAGCGCGCAGAGTTGATTCGAAAAGCGCTTCTGCTGTTCTACCGAAACGGGTTTCACGCCACCGGCATGGATCTGGTTGCCAAGGAAACCGGGGTATCGAAGACCTCGATCTACAATCATTTCCGCACCAAGGAGGAGTTGATCCTCGCGGTCCTCCGTCTGCGGGATGAGAATTTCCGGAACTGGCTGTTCCGGCGGATGGAGGAAATCGCTGACACCCCTCAGGGGCAACTTCTGGCCATGTTTGACGCGCTTGAGGAGTGGTTCCATGAAGATGGCTTCAAGGGCTGCATGTTCATCAAGGCGAGCGCAGAATATCAGAACCCCAATGACGCAATCAACGTGCAGTCATACGCGCACAAACGCCTGCTGGTGGACCATTTCGAAGCTCTGGCGACGCAGGCGAAAGCGGAAGATCCTCATGTGCTGGCAAGGCAGCTTCTTTTGCTAAAAGAGGGAGCCATAATCATCGCGGCAATGTCACATTCGGCAGAATCTGCACGCGAAGCCAAATCTGTAGCAACCCTTTTGTTGACGTCATGACCGCCTTCAACTCAACAGCCCGAAACGTCAGATCGGGCTCTGCGAGGCCGATTGGGCTTGCCAACAGGCCGTCCAGTGGTCAGGACATCACTTTTTGCGTGATCGCCTGACTCTCCGGATGCGGCCGAGATTGCCTTCAACCATTCGTTCTGACGCCGCGATACAGCTCCCGCATTGCAGGCGATATGACCCGTCATCCTGTTTGGTTCGGCGGTGGAGGTTGCGGCCCATAGCTGCCGTTCACTATGCCCATGCGATGCTGCGTTGTGGCCCGTCGAAGCGGTCATTCATGCCCCGTGCAGCATTTTCAATGCGGCGAGTGTCGGCTCAGCGGACCTTTCCGACCTTGTCCTTCAGCACCCTCACAACAAGCAGTTGTATTTCGAGTTTTGCGGTCGAGCCCTCAACTTTATCTTTACATGTCGCCAGTCAGTTGAAAAACATACAAAATGACCATTTCAGTAACGCCATTTACCAGCGGCAGCTTGTGCAGTGGCACAACTTGGACGATTGAGGACAAGCAGGTCTTAGCTGAACAAGTGGCCCGAGTGGCTTTAGGTTACTCGCGACACATAAAGAAGATTCTGGAAAACGCACCTGTTCCTCTACCTACTTCAGCTATCAGCAGCGTCGATGGAGCGATTGACCTGTTGACTGTTGAGGGTGCCGATCCTAGCCACCGAGACGGGTGGCTTTTCCAAACCATGTCGTACATTGCCGCGATAAAACAAGACCCTCATGGCATCTACGACTCGCCTCACATGCAACATGCTGCAAAGGGGTTTGATGGCCTAAAGCTCGTGGTCGATCACGATCATGGAGCAGTACAATCCGTCGTAATTTTCGAAGACAAGGCGACGGAAAATCCTAGAAAATTCATCGCCACAAAAAAAGATTCAAAAGGGAAGGGCGTAGCGGTTTGGGATGAGTTTCGCGACATCGAGATGGGTAACAGACAACCTCTTCTAACTGACAAAGTGGCTTCGCTTCTACAAACGGTAGCCGACATCGATGTTGATGAAGCTATCAAAAACATCATCTGGCACGAAACTCGTGGCTACCGAGTAAGTATCACGGTCGGAGATACTCACTCGACTGAAGCCGGTAGGAAGCGCTTGTTCAAAGGCTACGATGATGCGGTCAAGGGAGGCCCTGATCGCCGACGAGCCGAGACACTTCACCTCAAAGACTTACGCAAGTGGCTCGATGATCTCGCTGAATTGGCAAGAGATGAGATCGAAAAGGTTAGAGCAAGTGTTTGATCCAGTTACTATCCAATTGATGTCCGACGCACCGGACTTGGAGGGCCTAGATAAAGCGGATGTTCCAAAGCGCCTGACTGAAACCTATGCACAAATCGTGGCTGCTAGAATTCGCCTGAAAGAAATCGGTGACACAGAGCCTGATCTCAAGGAGCTTCAGTCGAATATTGACTACCTTGGTCGACTAGCTGCAACACAGGAAGCGCTCGTCGCCACCGTTCGTGATCGCGCAAATAGAAAATCTGCTGCGTTTGTTGCGGGGTCAGCTCACCACGCCCGTGTTCTCTATCGGCAGGCTATTGAGGGGAAAGCGGGCCCAACCAACCTCACCAGCCATCTCATCTCGCCCGAAGTGTCAGCAGCACTCTTGTTCTTAGCCGCTGAGGCAACTGCAGATGCTGCAGAAATGACCAAACGGTTTGTAATGCCGCAAGAAGGGCAAATCGAGATCGCTTTACTTCAGTCAATCTCCAGCCTGTGTTTAGGGGATTTGAGCACCGTGTTGGCGATTGCCCCTCCGTATGAAGCGCTAGCTGAACTGGATTTCTCTGAGGATGCAGCCGCACGAGTGCTCTATTACAACCTATTCGAATGCGTACGCGCGATTGCAACTCAGATTCTGCAAGTCGATACTTCGGGCTCAATTGAAGAATTGCCAGAAATTCAAATTGAACGAGTTATTGAGCTATGCTCTGAGCAAATCGACATCGGTCTTGAAGCTCCCTTGCGAAGACAAAGCTCGGTACTTTCGGGCCCCCTACATTTGGCGTCTCTTCTTTCTTGTGCGCATAGAGACCTCGTTAGTTCGGCACTACTCAACGTCGACGCGCCGGGGGGTATCGAACCAAACAAATGGAACAAACTGCTGAGGAGAATAGCCAAAGATCGCCCATTCCTTTGGCCTAACCATAGAAAGGCGGTAGACGAAGGTTACTTGGAGGCAGGTGTGTCGTCTGCGATTAGCTTTCCGACTGGAGCAGGCAAATCCACTTTGTCGGAGCTTAAAATAGCTACAGCATTGATACGCAACAAGCAGACTATTTTTCTCGCCCCCACGCTTGCATTAGTTGATCAAACTTCGAGAGCGCTTGAGGCATCATTCCCAGATCAGGAAATTTTCCGCGAGCAGGCACTGGATTTTTCATTTGATGCTGACCTGAAATCGCTTGATCCAATTTCAGTTTTAACGCCGGAGCGTTGCCTAGCCCTTCTAAACTTCCGGCCCGAGCTTTTCTCCGAGGTTGGCTTGGTCGTATTCGACGAATGCCACCTGCTTCATCCCAGAGAGAAAGAAAAGAGTCGGCGCTCGGTTGACGCAATGTTGTGTATTCTCAACCTAAGGAATCTAGCGCCAGAAACTGACTTTCTTTTTTTATCTGCGATGATGCAAAACACGTCGGAAATAGCCGCCTGGCTGGGCGACCTAACTGGGCGAAAGTGCATCCCGCTGGACCTCCTGTGGAAGCCAACGAGACAAGTGAGGGGTTGTGTTGTTTACGGTCAAGACGAGATTACCTCACTAAAAGCCACTCTCAAAGCTGCAAGAGAAAGCTCAGAAACAAAGGGGGTACCGGCAGCCGTTCAACGGCAGATGGTAGCGGAACCATTCGGCTTCTTTTGCCTACACCAAACGTGGCAATCGACAAACAGGAGTGACTATTCACTCATACCTTTACTCGAAGAAACTATCACGCTCGGGACGGGAAAAATTCTTCCCGAAGAGCTCGCGGATAATCCTGACCTTGCGGAAAACAAAGACTACCGGTGGTATCTCACACCCAACGGTCTTCAAGTCTCTGCGGATTTGGCTGAAGCGAGCGCAAAAAGAGGCCTAAAAACAATTGTTTTTGTACAAACCATCCCTAACTCAATCTCGACAGACAAATCGGTTAGTAAACGTCTCAAGGCCGACACTCTGAGCTTAACTGCAGACGAGCAACAACTGTTATCGCTTGTGGAAGAAGAGGTTGGCGGAGCTGTCCATACATATCTGCAAATTACTAAGGACGATGACCATCCCGCCAATTCGAGCGTTTGCCACCACGGCCACCTCCTCCCACTAGAGCGACGTTTACACGAATCCATTTTTAAACGCCCGGATGGCGTCAACGTTATGATAGCGACATCGACTTTGTCTCAAGGAATGAACCTGCCTAGTGATATTGTGTTGATTGGGGGTGATAGCAGGTTCGATCTTGAAGCGGAAAAAATGGAACAGCTTGAAGCTCACGAGCTTCTCAATGCGGCGGGTCGCGCGGGCCGTGCGGGTGATCGTTCGCATGGATTTGTGCTGGTGGTGCCTAGCAAAGTTGTGCACTTTAACAACCAAACCAGCACTATTCATCAATATTGGACTGAACTTCAGGGGATCTTCTCGCAGAGTGACCAATGCGTAGTCATTGAAGATCCACTTATGCCAATCCTTGATCACATTCATGCTCATTCAGCAGCCGACACGCCAATGTCTGAATACCTTTTGGGTAGGCTTCAATTCAGCGTTGATCCCGCGCTTGAAGAGACAGAAGGTGTTGGAGTCTTGCTGAACAGATCGCTTGCAGCGTTTCAAGCTAGAAAGCGCAAGGAGGATCAATGGATTTCTGAGCGAATAAACTCTCTGCGATCCGCAAGAGAGGATAGAGAGCGGGAAGAAAATTGGAAAGAGCAACTCGCCGCTTCTGCCGGCATCCCCATTGAAATCGTCAGCCAGCTTGCAGAAAAACTGAACGTGGATTTGAGATTTGAAGCATCAACGTCCGAATGGTTCGAGTGGATTTCCGACTGGTTGGCTAACAATCCACACCATCTCCTAAATCTTGTTAGATCGGAGACGCTCGAAAACTTCATGGGTACGCAATTCAAACGAACCTCGTCATTGGACAAGAGGGCGGAGTTAGCAGTTCAAAAACTACGCCCACTTCTCTCTTTGTGGGTCAAGGGAGCCCCACTGTCGGAGCTTGAAATCAAATACGGAACTCCACCTCACCTTGTTAAAACCTGTGAAAAAGCTCGCGAGTTCGTCCTGCGAATTGTCCCCGAGCTGGCGTACATTTACGGGCTTCCAAACCTCGTCTTCAAATCAATGAAGGTTGCCCAAGGAGGCGACACCAGCTCCCCTGTTGGAATGGAAACGTTGGGGATATGCGTTCGCCAAGGGTACGATATGGTTGAAAAACTTGCCCTCGAGATAAAACGTGACGGTCAGACTATTCGCAGAAGAATTCACCGCGAGTTCATGGAAATCCAAGAGTTTGTTACGCCAATGACGCCTACGGATTCTTTGGGGTCAACAATTGGAAGGGTTGAAGTGGCAATCGCAATCAAGGACATGTGAGCTTCTACCAAGCGATAACAAATCTTGCGCAGTTCTGACTGGTTCTATGGGATGTCCGCTTTCGCGCTGATGGTGGTTTCTTTTCGCGCATGCCGCAAACTTCCGCTTTCCGCCCTACCTTCCGAACTTAACTCGAGAGGTTCTCTTCACGCGATGCATCGAACCGCTCTTCATACCACCATGCGGAACCCGCACATTCTCCGGCGCCCGCCGCTCCCCGCCTGACAAGGCCAAAGCCAGCGCTTCCCCACGCCCCGTTGCCCGCAAACTCGCCGCTGTATGCGGGTGCATCTCGACCGCCAGTTCCTCAGCATCTTTCCCCGACAAGGCAAACAACATCATCGTCCCGACGTTCCCCAGGATCGCCTGTTTGATCCCCACGGGCAGCTGATCCAGGTACTGATGCGCCACCGTCAGCGACAGCCGATATTTCCGCGCCTCAGATACAATCGCATCAAACGCGTCCGTCGTGAAATTCTGAAACTCGTCGATGTAGAGGTGAAAATCCTCTCGCTCTTCCTCCGCCACCGTCGCCCGCGCCATTGCGGCCTGATAGATGGACGTGGTCAAAAGCGAGCCCAAGAGGTTCGCCATGTCTTCCCCTAACTGCCCCTTGCTCAGGTTCACCACCAGAATTTTGCGGTTGTCCATCATGAAGCGCAGATCAAAGTTCTTCTTCGTCTGCCCCAGGATGTTGCGCATGATCGGTGAGCGCATGAACGCGCCCACCTTATTCAGCACCGGCGCGATGACCTCATTCCGAAAGCGCGGGTCGTAGCCAGCAAATTCCACCTGCCAGAACTCCAGCACCACCGGATCGCGCACATGTTTCAGCACCGATTTGCGGAACTTCGGGTCGGTTAGCATCTTGGGGATGGACATGAGCGTTTGCGGCCTGCCCTGCGGAGCCTCGATCAATGCGGCGAGCGTGTTGGCCAAGATATGCTCCATCCGTGGGCCCCAACTGTCGCGCCAGATCGACCGCAGGGCAGCGACGATGTTCGACACCGCGACGGCGCGCATCTCAGGCGGAACATGTCCAAGCGGGTTGAAGCCGATGGGATAGTCCACATCCGACGGGTTGAAATAAAGCACATCGCGGGTGCGGCGGCGCGGGATGCTGTCGATGATCTCCTCGGCCAGATCGCCATGTGGGTCGATCAGCGCAATGCCGCGCCCTGTCAGAATGTCCTGCAGGATGCAGGCCTTGAGAAAGGTCGTCTTCCCCGATCCCGTTTGCCCGATGACATAGACATGGCGGCGGCGGTCTTCCTGAGACAGCGCCAAAAGCTCCCCGTCCACCGACGATGCCCGATAGCCCAAATAGAGTTTGTTGCTTTCCCTGCTCATATGCCGAAAACAGCGCAGGGTTCGTACGGATGACGGGTTATCGGTGAACTGCACCCGCAGATAGCCTGCGCTGGTTTCGAGATGTCAGGGGGCTATTGTAGCACATCGACGATCAGGAACAGGCCTACAGAGCGAAGTGCTTGCTCCACTTAATCGTTTCAACGTTATCGTTGGAGCCGAGGCCAGCCGGGTCATTTGCGCGGCGTTGGAAGAAATTTTCGTAAGTGACACAGGGCCAACCAAGCCCTAGCCTCGTTTTGGAGTTGTATGATTTGGAAGGATTTATGATGCATCGTTTTACAGAAGCAATTTATTTCCCACACATAGAAATCAATGATCCCGCTTGGCTAAGGTCGGCTATTTTATATTGGGGTGTCGTCAAGACAATCGTCCCGACTGGCGACCCCGAACCATATGTGAATGATGACCTAAAAGAGTGCTTGCAGGCGCGGGTTCTTGAACCACTGCGCGTTCAAAATTTTCCGAATGCCATTGAAGCTGCGTCAGACGAGCTGCTCCGCAATTTGGACTTCTACCGTAAAGAAACACTGATTAGCCCTGCCCATATGAAACAAGCAGACGAGCTTGACCGCTACGGAAACATCTATCCTGAGAAAATGTCGGAGAGCTTGCGAGAAAAGCTCATCGAAAGCACCGCAAACTTTGGTTCATCTAAAGCACTGCAAGAAATGGGGAATCAAAACCTTTCGCCTATACTTGCAGAGGTGAAGACCATATTCGCATATATGGCGTTACTTGCTCGAGAGGTTGGAAGGGACACGCGATCTCAACCTGTTACAAGCTATTCATCTTTTCGCCTCCCCCAAGAAAGGATTCGGACAAGTCAATCAGATTTTCCAGGTTCTTTTAGTGAGGTATATACTCGTCGAGGCTACTTTCCAAAGTATGGCCTCTCAGCAGCAGAAAACGGGCGTGAACACTTTCTTATCGAGCTGTTGGTCGAAAATACTTTGATCGACAAAGATGTCAGTATCGTGAAGATACTTGATTTCCGCAGGAAACACCGAGACCAACTCCTCCACCTGACAGGATGGCTTGAGGAGCTCCAGCGCGGGTTGTCTCTTAATCCCACGGCCACAGAAGTGGAAAGGCTATTTAAACTTCGTGTCGAACCAGAAATTAGAGATTACCGTCGATCACTCGAGAAAAGCTCCATACCATATATCGCAGCAGGAGCTCTTGCATTGCCAGCAATCCCAGACTCTGCGGCGGCAATTGCTGAACTGTTCGGGACGAATCCTCTAATTGCTTTGGGGGCAACTGGCGCACTAGTCGCTGGTGGTGTCGCGCTTCACAACAGCCAATCGACAAGGCAAAACGCTCCATTGAGCTACGTCGTCAATGCCAATCGAAAATTTGGGTTTCCTGAGTGGCGGCGACTTGCGGAGAAACAGGCTAAAATGAACTCGCGAGGATGATTACTAGTCAGATTTTTTCCTACCCAAATTTTACAGGAAGGATGACGAAGAGCCTCTATTTCCACACCTCAGAGGACAGATCAATTTTTTATATGAAAACTGATTTTCCGCAGGTTTGAGCATTGCCAAGCCTACAGCCGTCGGTTCCCCGCATCCTGCTACTCCGCATGGTATAATCAAGCGCCCCTTCAACAGATGGAGCAAATGATTATGACATGGGTAAATTTTCAAACCGTACGAGAGAACTTGGACTTCGCCGAGGTGTTGGCGCATTTTGGGTTTCAGACCAAGGCGAACGGCCAGGATCAGGCGAAGATCCATTGCCCGTTCCATGACGACAGCAACCCGTCTTGCGGGGTGAACCTTTCGAAGAAGGTGTTTCAGTGCTGGTCATGCAAGGCCAAGGGCAACGTGCTCGACTTCTTTGCGCGCATGGAAGGCTATGACCCTGACGTGCCCAAAGAACTGCGCAAGGCGGCGTTGGCGGCGGTTGAGGTGTTTGGCATCGATGGTGGTTCGCAAGACGCCAAATCGGGCAATCAGCCCAAAGCCAAGGCGAAGCCCGCCAAATCGCCGCGCGCGCCCAAGGGCGCGAAACGGGTTGAGAAGGAGGAGCCTGCCCCCCAGGGCGATGATCAGCCATATGCGCCAACCGAGGCGCAAGACGAACCCGCCAACAAACCGCTGACCTTCGAGTTACAATTGGATGCAACGCATCCCTATCTCGAAGAGCGAGGACTGACCAAGGCGCAGATCAAAACCTTCGGCCTTGGCGTCGCGAAACGCGGCTCGATGCAGGGGCGGCTGTGCTTCCCCATCCACAATGAGGATGGGGAGCTGATCGCCTATTCCGGTCGCTGGGTGGAGGATAAACTGCCCAAGGACACGCCGCGCTACAAACTCCCCAAAGGGTTCGAAAAGGCGCGCGTGCTGTTCAACCTGCACCGCGTGTTGGCTGATGGTGCGCCCGAGACGGTCGTGATCGTCGAAGGCTTCTGGTCAGTCCTGCGGTTGCACGCCGCTGGCGTGCCGGTCGTCTCCTGTTTCGGCGCGAGCCTCTCTGAGGTGCAAGCCGATCTGCTGGTGGATGCTGGCGTCAAAAACTGCATCCTGATCTTTGATGGCGACGACGGCGGTCGCGCAGGTGTGGAACAAGCTTTGCCAATTTTGGCAAAGCGGTTGTTCGTTCGAACAATCGTCCTAGAGGAAGGCGTCAAGCCGGACACGATGGACGAGGCGCTGATCGATGGCCTGCCGATATACTGACCCAAAGGGCTTGGAAATTTCCAAGCCCTTTTTCTTTGGCTCGGAGGTCACCTGCGTTACAATTCAAGTAGTTCCAATTCTGAGTTACCCATGCAAATTTCAAAAACAGATTTCATCCAATACCTGCATTGCCCAAAATCGCTTTGGCTTTTGAAGCACAGTCCTGATGCCTACCCGCATGGCGAATTTTCCGACTACGCCAAAAAGCTCGCCGCCGAGGGCTATGAGGTGGAGGCCTATGTCCGCCAGCTGATCGAGGCTGGTGAAGATGCCGCGCGCTTTTCCTTTCAGGCGGTTTTCCAGACAGATCGGGGTCTCTACGCCAAAGCCGATATGGTTCGGACGAATGAGGACGGCTCAGTCAATCTCTATGAGATCAAATCCTCGACCAAGGTAAAGACCGACGCAAAGCACAATCAGATCAAGGATGCCTGCTTTCAGATGATCGCAGCTGAGGACGCTGGCCAACAGGTGCGCGATGTCTTCATCGTCCATTTGAATGGCGAGTATGTCCGCGATGGCGAGATTGACCCCGAGGCGCTTTTGACCTTTGCCAAGGTTACGTCCGACGTGCGCGAGATCGAGGCTGAGACGCGCGGCGAAATCGATCAGGCTATTGGCCTGCTAGCAACAGCCCGGATCGACGAATCCTCCTGCTCCTGCCTGAAACTGAGCAAGGCCAATCATTGCGACAGCTTCGAGTATTTCAACCCAGACATCCCCAAACCATCCATTTACAATCTGCCGCGCATCTCAAGATCCAAGCTGGAGACCTTCGCCAGCGAAGGGCGCTTCGATCTGGACGAGATCGGCCTCGATGAAGTCACCGACAAGCAGGCGCATGTCCTGCGCTCCGCCCAGCTGAAAGAACCGATGATCGACCAGGGCGCATTGGCGCGCTGGTTCAGCCAGGCGGAGTATCCGCTCTACTTTCTCGACTATGAAACCTACGCCTCGGCCATCCCGCTTGTGGACGGCGCGCGCCCGCAAGCGCCGATCCCGTTTCAATACTCGCTGCACATTAAACGCACGCCGGATGACACCGAATTGGTGCATGTCGAATACCTGGCCGATGAGGCGGCTTTGCCGCGTGCCATGGTCGAGCACATGCAGCAGCACATCGGGCCGGTGGGAAGCGTCATCTCCTGGCATGCCTCATTCGAAAACACTCAGAACAAGACCATGGCAAAGCAGTTCCCTGATAAGGCAGAGTTCCTGCGCAGTCTGATTGACCGGACACTCGACCTCGAAGACATATTTGCTGCGGCTTATGTCGACATCGCCTTTGGGGGGTCGACATCCATCAAGAAGGTCTTGCCGGTTCTTGCAAGCGATCTGGACTACGCTGGTATGGCTGTCGCCAATGGCACGGATGCCATGGAGGCGTGGAAGCGGCTCATCGCGATGCCGGGTGGTGACGAACGTGACCGGCTCCGGGCAGACATGCTGGAGTACTGCAAGCTCGACACCTACGCCATGGTGCGCATCTTTGAAGAGATGGAGCGTATCTGAATGGGCTCGTGTCGGCAGTTTGCCGACAAGTTGTTCTCCCCCAAAACGGGTCAGCCTGTTCAGGCTTCCCAACCCGTTTTGTCATTGTTGCCAGGCTCGGGTTCCCGAGCTTACTGGCAACCTGTCTGGGCGCAAAGCGATAGCGCAGCGCCCCGGTCTCGCCTCCTGAGGATACGAAGGTGGCGAGGTTCAAAAGGCGGGGGGTACCCCCTTGCGGCCTTTTGAACTCGTTCGCCCCCGATTGTCGACGGGGCCGAAAACGCCCAAGTCCGCCCGTCGCGTATGCGACGTGTGGCGGGCTTGGATGCGGTTTCGTGTCACCGCGACCCAATGGCTGCTCTGGTGCGCTGGCGTTAGACCGCAGCCGGAGTTTCCGAAGGCAAGAAGCAGACATTGGGTCGCGGTGTAAACGCGCGACAATCGGGGGCAAATGTATCCCCAATTTTCAACGCGATAGCCGAAAATTATGGGGGTACTTGTTAGGGTATATGTATCATGTACCCTAGTTCTGGTTGGCGACCAGCTTCTGGGAGCAAGCCTTTTTGAATGTCAAAACCAGCTGTGATTTTACACACTTCGTTACACACTGTTGGCTTCTGTCAAAAATCAATCGTTTTTAATCAGGGGTATATATGAAACGGAAATCCCCCTCCTAAGGGGCAGGTTGCAGGTTCGAATCCTGCCGGGGTCGCCATTTCCCATCTAGCAGAACTTGCAATTCCTGCCCTTCAAATGGTTGAGTGGCCGGATGAACGCAAAAGGCGGAGTAGAGCGTGGCTTGGCCATCGAATTCGGGAATTGACGACGAAAAACGCCGGGAATGGCGCGAGCGGTATGGCGAAAGCGACGCAGCGGCGGGGATCGAGACCACGGACGCGTTCGAGCCGTTTTCGCAGATCAACGACATGTTCACCCGCGCTTTCTGGGACGATACCGTGCGCAGCAAGCAGACGGACGGGTTCTTTGCCAGCTATCGGATGAAGGCCGCCTATCGCAAGGGTGACGGATTCCGGCAAAAGGATTTCGCGCTGCGCAACGCAAGCTGGCTGGTCTCGGATATCATCAGCAACCGCAGCGCCGAGGACGGCCGCCGCGAGGGATTTCAGGCCCCGATCGCCTATGACACTCCTGTGGCCGAAGCGCAGATCGAAATTGACGATCCGGCGCAGATGAGCGCCGAAATCAAACGGATCGCGCGGTTTTTCGGCGCCGATCTGGCGGGCATCACCGATATGGATGAGCGCTGGCTATATTCGTCGCGTGTCGATGTGCGCGATTTCTCCGAGGCCGAGAACACCTTGCCCGAAGGGCTTACCAGCGTGATCGTCCTGGGCCATCAGATGGACCGGGACCTGGTCGCCACCTATCCATCGGCGCT
>NZ_JBXWQW010000067.1:0-17265 GCF_059612585.1 Ruegeria sp. YKSF57
ATTTCGACGGGCGGGCGATCTGGACCGAAGGGCAGGAGCCATCGGCGGACGAAGTCGAAGAGCGGCGGCAAAAATACCATGCGCCGTATCACGCGGCACTGAGACAGGAGCTGGATCGGGTGCGGGCAAGGTACGGCACGGCGATCCTGTTCGACTGTCACTCGATCCGCTCGTTGATCCCGTTCCTGTTCGATGGCGAATTGCCCGTATTCAATACCGGCACCAACAATGGCGCGACCTGTCATCCGCTGATCGAGAAGGCGGTGGTTGGCATAGCCTCCTCGGCCACAGGATACAGCTCGGTGCTCAATGGCCGTTTCAAGGGCGGCTGGACAGCGCGCCACTATGGTCGCCCCGAAACAGGCATCCACGCGATCCAGATGGAGATCGCCCAGCGCGCCTATCTGGACGAAACCCCGCCCTGGAGTTGGCGCGAGGACCGTGCCGCAACCCTTCGACCGCATCTGAAAGCGATGCTTGAACACCTCCGCGACCTCGCCCTGTCGGGCGATCTGACCGAAAAAGGAGCCCAGTCATGAGCGATCCGCGCAAGAATACCCGCGACGTCTATCCCCCCACCGGCCCCGAGTTGAATGCAAAAAGCTGGGTCACCGAGGCGCCGCTCAGGATGATGATGAACAACCTGCACCCGGACGTGGCCGAGAACCCGCATGAACTGGTGGTCTATGGCGGCATCGGACGCGCGGCGCGCACCTGGGATGACTTCGACACCATCGTGGCCAGCCTCAAGGATCTTGAAGAGGACGAGACCCTGATCGTCCAGTCCGGCAAACCGATTGCGATTATCCGCACCCACAAGGACGCGCCGCGCGTGCTGATCGCGAACTCCAACATCGTGCCGCACTGGGCCAACTGGGATCATTTCAACGAGCTCGATAAGAAGGGCCTGATGATGTACGGCCAGATGACCGCCGGGTCCTGGATCTACATTGGCACGCAGGGCATCGTTCAGGGCACTTACGAAACATTCGCCGAGGCCGGGCGCCAGCACTATGACGGCAACCTCAAGGGCAAGTGGATACTGACAGGTGGGCTGGGCGGCATGGGCGGAGCACAGCCACTGGCGGCGGTGTTCGCCGGAGCCTGCTGTCTGGCAGTCGAGTGCAACCCGGATAGCATCGATTTCCGCCTGCGTACCAGATACCTCGATGAAAAGGCCGAGACCCTGGACGAGGCGTTGGAAATGATCGACCGCTGGACCAGGGCGGGCGAAGCGAAATCGGTTGGGCTGCTGGGCAACGCCGCCGAGGTTTTCCCCGAGATCTACCGCCGCATGATAGACGGCGGAATGCGTCCTGACATCGTTACCGACCAGACCAGCGCCCATGATCCGGTAAACGGCTATTTGCCTTTGGGCTGGACCATGGCTCAGTGGCGCGAAAAGAGGGAATCAGACCCTAAGTTGGTCGAAAAGGCCGCGCGGGCGTCCATGAAACAGCACGTTGCGGCGATGGTCGATTTCTGGAACGCGGGCGTTCCGACGCTGGATTACGGCAACAACATCCGGCAGGTGGCACTTGATGAAGGGCTGGAAAACGCCTTTGCCTTTCCCGGTTTCGTTCCCGCCTATATCCGCCCGCTGTTTTGCAAGGGCATTGGCCCCTTTCGTTGGTGTGCGCTGTCTGGCGACCCCGAGGATATCTACAAGACCGACGCCAAGATGAAGGAGTTGTTCCCCGAGAACGAGCACTTGCACCGCTGGCTTGACATGGCGCGGGAGCGGATCGCGTTTCAGGGTCTGCCGGCGCGAATCTGCTGGATCGGTTTGGGTGACCGTCATCGGGCGGGTCTGGCCTTTAATGAGATGGTTGCGAGTGGTGAGTTGAAAGCGCCGGTGGTGATCGGGCGCGACCATCTGGATTCGGGCTCGGTTGCCTCTCCCAACCGTGAAACCGAAGCGATGCTCGATGGCTCGGACGCGGTATCGGACTGGCCGCTGTTGAATGCCTTGATCAACACCGCGTCAGGGGCGACCTGGGTGTCGCTGCACCATGGTGGCGGCGTCGGCATGGGGTTCAGCCAGCATGCAGGCGTGGTGATCTGCGCGGACGGTACCGAGGATGCCGCGCGGCGGTTGGAGCGTGTCCTGTGGAACGACCCCGCCTCGGGGGTTTGGCGCCATGCAGATGCCGGATACCAGATCGCCAAGGACTGCGCCCGCGAGCACGGACTTCGCCTGCCGCGGATATTGGGCTGAGTTAGGGACTGATCTTACAGGCCGCCCGGGTTTGCCGGGCGGTTTTTCTTGTTCAATCGGTCGATGGAAACACGGCTGTCCGCTTCACCGTGCTGTAGACGAAGCTGGTATCGATCGAGGCAATGCCGCCAATCGGGTGTATGCGATTGCGGATGAAATCCTCGTAAGCGTCCAGCCCCGATACCACGACCCTGAGTTGATAATCGGTAGCGCCTGTCAGGATATGGCACTCGAGCACTTCGTCTATCATCTGGATACGCCGCTCGAACCGCTGCACGTCTTCTTCATTGTGCCGCTCCAGCCGGATGCGGACAAAGACCGTGACTGGCAGACCATAAGTAGTCGGGTCAACATCGGCCATATATCCCCGGATTGCCCCTGAGGACTCGAGAATTCGAACTCGTCTCAGACAGGGTGAGGGCGATAGGTTCACTTCTTCAGCGAGGTCCTGATTGGTCATGCGCCCGTTTTTCTGCAAGGCGCGGATGATTTGGCGGTCTTTGGCGTCCATTTGCGAGTCCATTGGCAGAAAATGCCAAAATAATAACTAAATCTGGCATAGTTTGCAATTAATTATCTAGGAGAGTGGTTCATCATGCCTCAAGCACAGATATGAGGTTTGCCATGAGCACGTCCAAGGGATTCGCCACCCGCGCCATCCATCACGCCTATGATCCGCAACAGAACGAGGGTGCGCTGACGCCGCCCTTGCACCTGACATCGACCTTTGCCTTTGAAACCGCCGAAGCAGGCGGTGAAATGTTTGCTGGTGAGCGTGAGGGCCACATCTACAGCCGTATCTCGAACCCGACCTGTGATCTGTTGGAACAACGCATCGCCACGCTGGAAGGGGCCGAGGCCGGTCTGGCACTGAGCAGCGGGATGGGTGCAGTGACGGCCGTCTTGTGGACCCTTCTCAGTCCCGGCGACGAGGTGATCGTCGACAAAACACTTTATGGCTGCACCTTTGCCTATATGCGTCACGGGCTGACCAAATGGGGCGTGACCATCACCCATGTCGACATGACGGATCCCGAGAATCTGCGCAAGGCAATCAGCAGCAAGACCCGCGTGGTTTATTTCGAGACCCCGGCCAACCCGAACATGCGGCTGGTCGACATCGCGGCAGTATCCGAAATCGCACATCAGGCCGGGTCCACCGTAGTGGTCGACAACACCTATGCGACGCCCTATCTGACCCGACCCATAGAATTGGGTGCGGATATCGTTCTGCATTCCGCGACCAAGTATCTCGGGGGTCATGGGGATGTCGTTGCCGGGTTGGTCGCCGGCACCGCCGGGCAGATCAAGGAAATTCGTCTCGTGGGTATGAAGGACATGACCGGCGCGGTCATGGCACCCTTTAACGCGATGCTGATCCTGCGCGGGTTGAAAACGCTGGCGCTGCGCATGGATCGCCATTGCGCTTCGGCCGTCGTGGTTGCAGATTGGCTGGAGGCGCATCCGACAGTATCTGCGGTTCATTTTCCCGGTTTGGAAAGCTTTGCACAGCATGACGTGGCCGAACGCCAGATGGCCAAACCCGGCGCGATGATCGCGTTTGAAATCGAAGGCGGATTGCAGGCGGGAACCACATTGATGAACCGCCTGAAAATGATCCAGCGCGCGGTCTCGCTGGGCGACGCCGAGACGCTCATTCAACACCCGGCCTCGATGACGCATTCTACTTATACGCCAGAGGAACGCGCCGAGCATGGAATCAGCGACGGATTGATCCGTCTTTCGGTAGGGTTGGAAGAGGTCGAGGATATTCTGGCCGATCTGGATCAGGCATTGCCGCGTAACATGCGCTTTGCCGCCGAGTAAGGAGCGCGATCATGACCGCCGATCTGATGCATCTCAAAACCATCGAACAGCGGTTGCTGTGGCTGTCGCATTGGATGATCCATAACGCGAACCACATCCGACCCAAGACGGACGGGATAAAAATCGGCGGGCATCAGGCCAGCTCCGCCTCGATGGTGTCGATCATGACGGCGCTCTATTTCTCGGCGCTGCGACCCGAGGATCGGGTAGCCGTCAAACCGCATGCCAGCCCGGTCTTTCACGCGATGCAATATCTGATGGGAAATCAGGCGCGCGAGAACATGGAGAATTTCCGCGGTTTTGGCGGTGTGCAAAGCTACCCCAGTCGGACCAAGGATGTGGATGACGTCGATTTCTCGACCGGGTCGGTGGGTCTTGGCGTCGGGATCACGGCGCTTGCCTCGCTGGTTCAGGACTACATCAAGGCCAAGGACTGGGGGAACGACGCCATAACCGGGCGCATGGTGGCGCTGGTTGGCGATGCCGAACTGGACGAAGGCAACGTCTATGAGGTTCTGCAGGAGGGTTGGAAGAACGACCTGCGCAATTGCTGGTGGATCATCGATTATAATCGACAGTCGCTGGACGGCATCGTGCGCGAAGGTCTGTTTGAACGGGTCGAAAAGGTATTCCAAGCCTTCGGCTGGGACGTGGTACGCGTGAAATATGGAGTACTGCAACGGGCGGCATTTGAAGAAGCCGGCGGCGAACAGCTGAAAGACTGGATCGATGCCTGCCCGAATGCGGTTTATTCAGCCCTGACCTATATGGGCGGTTCTGTATGGCGCCAGCGGTTGATGGATGATCTGGGCGATCAGGGGGACGTGACGGCCCTGTTGAATCGGCGCAGCGATGCGGAACTGGCCGCGCTGATGGAAAACCTCGGCGGCAACTGCGTCGAGACGATGGCCGGCACCTTTGCCGCCATTGATCATGACCGCCCGACCTGTTTTCTGGCCTACACGATCAAGGGTTGGGGTACGCCGATTGCGGGTCACAAGGACAATCACGGCGGGCTGATGACCAAGGCGCAAATGGTCGAATGGCAGTCCCATATGGGGGTGCCGGAGGGGCAGGAGTGGGACCCGTTCGCCACCGTCACTGATCCGGCAAGCCTGCGGCGCTTTCTTGCTAGTTCTCCGTTTTTTGCGAAAGGGCCGCGCAGGTACTCCGACGCGCCTCTGCCGGTACCCGGCATCTCGATTGAAACGGGGCGGGAGATGTCCACTCAGGCTGCATTCAGCAAGATCCTGGATGATCTGGCGAAAGGGAATAGCGAACTGGCGTCCCGCATTCTGACCACGTCGCCCGATGTAACGGGAACCACTGGGCTTGGGCCCTGGGTGAACCGGCGCAAGCTGTTTTCACGGCAGGAACAGCGCGATGCATTCATCGAACACCGAATTCCGTCTACCGCGAAATGGAACTTTGCCCCCCAAGGCCAGCATCTGGAGCTTGGAATTGCCGAGATGAACCTGATGCTTCTTCTTGGCGCTGCCGGTCTTTCGCATTCGTTGTTCGGCAAACGGATCATTCCCATTGGAACTGTCTATGATCCGTTTGTCTGCCGAGGACTCGATGCATTGAACTATGCCTGTTATCAGAATGCCCGTTTCCTCATTGTCGGAACTCCTTCGGGGGTCACGCTGGCCCCAGAAGGCGGGGCGCATCAGTCGATCGGCACACCGCTTATCGGTATGTCGCAGGACGGGCTAGCGGCCTTTGAACCTGCCTTTGCCGATGAACTGGCCGTCATCATGCAATGGGCCTTCGACTATCTTCAACGCGATGGCGAAGGCGATCCGGACGAGCGGACATGGTTGCGGGATGAAACTGGCGGGTCGGTTTATCTGCGGCTGACCACAAAGCCGCTGGAGCAGCCCGGAAAGCGTGTCGATGACGCGTTTTTGCAGGGAACGATTGACGGCGCATACTGGCTGCGAAAGCCCGGCCCCAATTGCTCGGTGGTCATCGCCTATCAGGGCGCGGTTGCCGACGAGGCGATTGCCGCTGCAGGTACGATTGGCGAGTTGCGTCGTGATGTCGGTGTGCTGGCCGTAACCTCAGCCGACCGTTTGAACGCCGGATGGACCGCCGCGCAACGCGAACGCGCGCGCGGAAATCCCCACGCCAGATCGCATGTCGAGACGCTCATGGGCGATCTGCCGCGACATTGCACGATCGTCACGGCCATCGACGGCCATCCGGCAACATTGGCCTGGCTCGGGTCAGTCGCTGGTCACCGTACGATTTCGCACGGTGTGGAGCATTTCGGGCAAACCGGCACCATTGGCGATCTGTCCCGGCACTTCGGGATTGACCGGCATTCCTTGGTGAATTCGATCGGGGAACTCACAGACGGGCGCCGACCCGCGCATAGTTTTCGGGTCGCAGGATAGAACGCGAAAATCCGATGCGTCTTTGGAACTGCTAGTGGTGACGGTTCACTCGATGCTGCATCCGTGCACATTGGCGGACGGAGCGGAACATATTCGAGATCATTGAAAACAGGCGGGAACGTCTGGGTGTGGGCATAACAAGCGCTCCAATAACAAATAACTTGCTTTTAGAGTGAGCTTGTCGCGGGATTATGTATGTAATCTCAGTCACATTATGGCGGTTTGTATCGAATAAGTTTACCGTTTCAGGTTCTGATCCTTTGGCAGCACGTTTGAATGAACGTCAGAGTGATCCGAAGACCATTGTTACAGCGCAACCTGGCTGCTGGCGATCAACCAGTCGAAGACCAGGCGTGCCTCTCGTCTCGTTTTTGCCTCTTCCTGAATTTCGACAAAATACCCGTGTGTAGGAGTGATCTGTTCGTCAAACAGACGAGTTACTCGCCCATCTTTCAAATCTTGCTCGATCAGAGGGAGCCAGCCGACAATGGCGCCTTGACCCTGTGCGGCCCCACGTATCAGCACATTTGCGTCTTCGAATACCGCGCCGCGCATCGGCTGGGGTATCTTGATACCCTGTGCGGCAAACCAGTCGATCCAACCCCAGTGGTTGCGCTGATGCAGGATCGGCACCGCAAGCAGGTCCTCGGCACTTGCAAAGGGACCGAACCGGGCAATGAAGTCGGGGCTTGCGACGGCGATCGGTTGCAATTCGATCAGCTTGTGTGCTCCAACCGCCATGTCCTGCAGGCGCTCCCAGCGGATCACAATGTCTGCGTTGTTGCCTGAAAGATCACCAGGGCGATATGTCGGTACAAATTCCAGCTCGACTCCGGAATAGGTTTCCCAGAAATCACTGATCCGCGGCATCAGCCATCTTGCAGTGAATATCGGCCCGGCGGCCACGCGAACAGTTTTGCGTCGTCCCACTCGGAAGCTTTCGACCGCCACTTCGAGCAGGCTGAAAGCTTCTCCTGTCGCAGACGCCAGGCGCTGACCGTCTTCGCTCAGGGTGACGTTGCGCCCCACACGGTGGAAAAGCTTTGTACCCAACTGCTCTTCCAGACCGCGTACATGGTGGCTGATCGCCGTAGCGCTGATCGACAGGGCTTCAGCTGCGGCACGGAAGCTTCCGAGGCGGGCAGCGGCGTCAAAGGCTCTGAGTGCGGGCAGGGACGGAAGCATTCTGTCTACCGATGAGTTCAACTCATCATTTGCTGAGTAAGCTGCCTTTGTAAATAGCGTGACAGCGTGATCATCATTCCTGAGTCTTGCTTGGGAATTATACCCAGATGGTCGAAAATTTACGCAGACGTGGCAGAAAGACTCGCCTTGGGCAGGTCGAAACACCTGAAGGCAACCCTTCTGTCTGGCCAGGTCTTGAAGCCGGAAGATTCAAACCATTGTCGCCGGTTGAAGCGACACTGGTTGAGGAAAGTGCGCTGAACCTGCTGGAAACATTGGGGTTGAGCCAGGCCACTCCGTCAATGATCGACAGAGTGCGGTCTGCCGGAGGTGCCCTGGCTGGCGACGGCAGGCTTTTGTTCCCGCGCGCGCTGGTGAAATGGGCCATCGACGGTGCGCAGCGGGAGTTCGACTTGTGCGGTCGACGCCCCGAAAACGACCTGCGAATCTCTGGCGCGCGCGTGCATATGTCGACCGGGGGCGCGGCGCCGGGGGTGTTCGATCTTGAGACGCAGGCATACCGTCCCTCGACCCTGCGCGATCTCTATGATGCAGCCCGCATCGTCGATCGGATGGAAAACATCCACCATTTCAGCCGACCGGTGGTCGCGCGGGATATCGAAGACCCCGCACTGATGGACCTGAACACGGCCTATGCCTGTCTTGCCGGCACGTCCAAGCACGTGTCCATCTCTATCTCGCAAGCCGAAAACGTTCCCGATATTGCCCGCTTGTGCTATCGCGTTGCGGGTGAAGAGGCAGCGTTTCGCGCACGTCCGTTTCTGACCGTCATGGTGTGTCATGTCGTGCCTCCAATGCGGTTTGCTCAGGATGCTTGCGAGGTGCTGGAGGCCGCGATTCTGGCGGGGTTCCCGGTGCAACTGATCAGCGCGGGACAGGCGGGGGCGACAAGCCCGGCGACAATTGCCGGATCGCTGGTGCAGGCGCTGGCAGAAACCTTGGCCGGGCTGGTTTTTGCAAGGCTGGTTGACCCGCAGGCCAAGGCCATCTTTGCCCCCAAACCGCTGGTCGCGGACCTGCGCACAGGTTCGATGAGCGGCGGCGGCGGCGAACAGGCCGTCCTGATGGCCGGGGCGGCACAGATGGGCCGGTACTGGGATCTGCCGACCAGTTCGATAGCGGGGATCACCGACTCCAAGTGTCTGGACGCGCAATATGGCGCGGAAAAGTCTCTGGCGGTGACCCTGGCGGCACATGCCGGGGCGAATATCGTTACCCAGGCAGCGGGCATGATGTCGAGCCTTCTGGGCGTCAGCCATGCGGCCTATGTCAGCGACAACGACCTTTTGGGAAATATCCTGCGCACCATTCGCGGGATCGAGGCGAACCCTGAAAACATTGCCGCCGATGTGATTGCCGGAGTGTGCCGCGGCGAAGGACACTATCTTGGCCAACAGCATACGTATAGCCGGATGAAATCCGATTACTTCTATCCGGCTGTCGGTGACCGTCGCTCCCCCACCGAATGGGAAAAGGACGGCGGCAAACGCGTGGGCGACGCGGCCCGGCAAAGAGCTCGCGAGATATTGCACAGTCATTTCCCGGTTCATATCCCCGACGCCTTGGACCGGTGCCTTCACCAAGAATTCGACATTCGCCTGACACGTGCACAGATGGGACGTACCGGATGAGCAACAGGTCACTCAACACCCGCGCCCGCGCGGCGCTTCCCGGCGGGGTCAGCCACGAACTGCGCTTTCGCGATCCTCATCCCATCTATATTAACAGGGCAAAAGGCGCCGAGAAATGGGATGTCGAGGGGCGGCGTTACATCGACTTCAAGATGGGATCGGCCAGCCAATTGCTGGGCCATGGTCACCCCGATGTCGTGGCTGCGCTGCAAATGCAGGCGGCACAGGCGATTTTCAGCGCCGATTGCCATGAGGGCGAAGTTGAGTGGGCGGATTGGATAAATCGCCTGTTCCCGAGCGCCGAACGCACACGGTTCACCGCTTCGGGGTCCGAAGCGACCATGCTGGCCCTGCGGCTGGGGCGGGCATGGTCAGGCAAGGATCGTATTCTCAGGATCGACGGACATTATCATGGTTGGCATGATCATGCGCTGAAAGGCTCGAAAACGGGTAATCAGCGAGCAACGTCACTTGGCGTTCCCGGCGCGCTCGGCGATTTGATCGAAGTCTGTGTCGCCGATCCGTACGAGATGGAACGCGCGTTGCAGGACGACCGGATCGGTACAGTCATCATCGAGGCATCAGGTGCGAACTATGGTTCGGTTCCCCTGCCCACGGACCGCCTGAAAGCCATGCATGACGTCGCCCGCAAGGCCGGAGCCGTTCTGATCTTTGACGAGATCATAACCGGGTTCCGCTGGTCCCCTGGCGGGCGGCAGGCGCGCGACGGCATCGTGCCCGACCTGACCACGCTGGCCAAGATCGTGACCGGAGGTCTGCCGGGTGGTGCGGTCTGTGGGACCACCGAGATCATGGAAATGATGAACAATACTGCGACCCGTGACGGGCTGTCGCCTCCGGTCAGCCACAAGGGAACGTTTAACGCGTCGCCGCTGATTGCCGCCGGGGCGCTTGCGGCGATGCCGCATCTGGCTAGTGGCGTGGCACAGCGTCAGGCCGATGACATGGCAGCGCGTCTGCGCGACGGGATCAACCGGCTGATGGCAAAGCGGGGGATCACCGGTGTGGCTTATGGCGAAAGTTCGACCTGCCACATGCTGTTCGGGCAGACCGATCCGCTGACCCTGACGCCTGCGGAGATCCGCAGCGTACCGCCCGCGCTGGTCGCCGGGCTGCGCGGTGGCCTGTTGGCGCAAGGCGTCGATCTGATGAGCCACACTTCATGCGTGACCTCCGCCGCTCATACGCACGACCTGATCGACGAAGCACTGGGTGCATTTGACGTGGTTTTCGCCGCGTTGACACGGGATGGAGTGATCTGATGCCCCTGCCCACACATGCCCGCACGGTCATTATCGGTGGCGGCGTCATCGGCTGTTCCATCGCCTATCATCTGGCCCGCGAGGGGCGGAAGGATATCGTGGTGCTCGAACGCTCCAAGCTGACCTCAGGCACGACATGGCACGCGGCGGGTTTGGTGCGCCGCCTGCGCCCTTCGGCGACGTTAACGCGGCTGATCAACTATTCGATCGACCTCTATCGCGAGTTGGAACGCGAGACCGGGCAGGCCACCGGCTGGACACAGACCGGGTCGTTGACGCTTGCTACCAATCCCGACCGTCTGACCAACATCAAACGGCAGGTGTCGCTTGGCCGCGCATTCGGACTGAATGCCGAAGTTGTGGATGCCGCCCGCGCCAAGGAGCTTTGGCCTCTGATCCGGGTGGATGATGTAATCGGCGCCGTCTGGTCGCCCGCCGATGGCCGGGTGAACCCGTCGGACGTGGCGCTGGCGCTGTCGAAAGGGGCGCGCGCGCGCGGTGTCCGGATTCATGAGGACTCCCGTGTGACAGGGCTGCGAAAAAAAGCCGGGCGGATCAGCGGGGTCGAGATCGGTGATCATGCAATCGAAGCAGATGAGGTGGTCATCGCCTGCGGACTCTGGTCGCGTGAGGTGGCAGCCATGGCAGGCGCTCACATGCCGCTCTATGCCTGCGAGCATTTCTACATACTGACCAAGCCGCTGGCAGAGGTTCAGGCGCTGGGCAAGGGCATGCATTTGCCGACGCTGAATGATCAGGACGCTTACCTTTATGCCCGCGACGATGTTGAGGGGTTGCTGGTCGGCTCGTTTGAACCTCATGCCAAGGGGCTGCCCCTTGACCGCCTGCCCGCCGATTTCAGCTTTGATCTCTTGGACGAAGACTGGGATCACTTCATGCCGATGATGGAAAACGCCCTGCGCCGCATCCCGGCGCTAGAGCGGGCCGAGGTGCGGATGCTCCTGAACGGCCCCGAAAGCTTTACGCTCGACAGTCAGTTCATGCTTGGGGAAAGCCCCGAGGTGCCCGGCCTGTTCCTGATGGGCGGGATGAACTCCACAGGAATCGCATTGGCAGGCGGTGCAGGCAAGGCGATGGCAGAATGGATTATCGCTGGCGAGCCGACGATGGAGCTGAACGAGGCCGACATCCGCCGTTTTAGCCCGGAAATGAACGTGCTGGGCGCGCTGGAGGCGCGGATACCGGAAGTTCTTGGTCGCCACTACGACAATCCCTATCCCGGTCGCACGATGAAAACGGCGCGTGGGCAGCGGCGGTCGCCCATCCATGCAGGTCTGGCGGCCGCAGATGCCAGGTTCGAGGTACGGGGCGGCTGGGAACGAGCGCTTCATTTTGGCGGCGAGGCGGCGCATCTGCCATTGACGTTCGGCGTGCCGAAATGGCGCGATCAGGTGGGTCGCGAGGTTGACGCCTGCCGAAATGGCGCCGCCGTTCTGGATCAAAGCGCGTTCGGCAAGATAATGGTTCAGGGGCCGGACGCCTGCACGTTTCTCAACCGGCTCTGTGCCGCGCAGATGGATATCGCGGAAGGTCGCCTCGCCTACACCCAGATCCTCAATGCGCGCGGCGGCATCGAAAGCGATCTGACCGTGCAGCGGCATGGGCCCGAGACCTATCTGATGATCGTCGGCGCGGGCGAAGTGGTGCGCGATCTGAAGCGGATGCGCGAGCTGCGTGGTGCGTTCAGGGTAGAATTCACCGATGTGACAAGCGGTTATGCGATCCTGGGACTTGCGGGCGCAAGGGCGCGCGAGGTGCTTCAGGCCACCACAAACACTCTGGTACCGGATATCAAACGCTTTCATTTCGCAACGGTCGAAGTCGGTCTTGCACGCTGCTGGGCAGGGCGGCTCAGCTATACCGGCGAAGACGGCTACGAACTCTACATTCCCGCCGATATGGCAATGGCGGCGCACGAGGCGCTGACAAAGGTCGGTGCTACCCATGCCGGGCTTTACGCCATCGGCAGTTTACGAATCGAGTCGGGCTTTCGTGCCTTCGGGCACGAGCTAACCGCCGGCACCACGTCGCAAGAAGCGGGGCTTGAGGCGTTCTGTGCATTCGGTACCGGATTTGTTGGCGAGGATGCGCTGGCACGCGACGACCCTAACAGACGGATCGTTTCGGTTTTGTTTGATGATCCGGCTGCGATCCCGCTCCACGACGAACCGATCTACTTCGAGGGCCGGGTTGTTGGTCAGATCACCTCGACAGCATGGAGTTACCGTTTTGGGCGTTCGGTGGCGCTGGCCATGGTTTCCGCACCTCTGGAGCGGCTTGCATGCGAGGGCATCGTTGATGGGTTCGAGGTCGAAATTGCCTGCCAGCGTTTTGCGGCCCGGGCCTCCTTGAAGCCCGCCAAGGAGGCGTTCCAATGACCGATGCACTTCGCACCACGCAGGTGGCAATAATCGGCGGCGGCATCATGGGTGTCGCGGCCCAGTTCCAGTTGGCCGAAAATGGCTGGACCGATACGATTCTGTTCGAAAAGGCGGAGCTGACCAGCGGCTCGACCTGGCATGCAGCGGGGCAGATCGCCCATGCAGTTGGCAGCCGCATCATGGGCTGGATCAACAAGACCTCGATCGAAATCTACAAACGTGCCGAAGCGGAAACCGGCCAGTCGATCGGTTGGCACGAGGTCGGCGGCTTTCGGATCGCCACTACCGACGACGAGGTGGACTGGATGAAATCCATCATGGGGGTCGGCAAGTTGTTGGACCTGCCGATGGAACTTGTCGGACCAGAAGAAGTCGCCAGGGGTAATCCCTTTTACAAGATCAATGACGTCAAGGCTGCGGTCCAGACCTTCGAGGATGGGCATATCGACCCCTCAGGCGTGACGATGGCGCTGGCCGCCGCGACGCGGGCACGAGGAGCCAAGATAGAGCGCCACAACCGGGTGACCGGCGCCAGCCGCAAGGGGGGCATGTGGCTGCTGAGGACCGAAAATGGTGATGTTCTGGCCGAGCATGTGGTTATCGCCGCAGGGTCCTACGCCAATCAGGTGGGCGAGTGGTTCGGGCTCAGAATCCCCTCGGTCTCGTGCTTGCATCACTACTTGGTCACCGACACTGTGCCCGAGTTTCAGGGGCGGCCGGAACTGCCGGTGATGCGCGACAATGCATTTGGCGGTTATGTTCGGCAAGAACAGCAATCGGGGCTGATCGGCATCTACGAGGGTCACACGTGCCCGACGATCTGGGAAATGCCACGGGGTGCGCCGTGGACTGCCGAAAATGAATTGTTCGAGGCGGACTACGACTCGATTGGCGATTTCCTGATGATCGCCCTCGGCAAAATGCCGGTACTGGCCAACCTCGGGATAAAGCGCGTGGTGCGTGGTGCGATCACGCACACGCCCGATGGGGGCATGCTGGTCGGTCCGTCCGGTGCTCCGAATGTCTGGTTGTCCTGCGGATCGTCCATCGGGCTGGCCTGGGGCGGCGGTGCGGGCAAAGTGCTTGCCGACTGGATGGTGCATGGCGCGGCCCAGATCAACACACGCTCGATGGACCCGCGTCGCTATGGCGAATTTGCCAGCGACACCTTCATCATTGAGCGCACCAAAGACGAGTTCATGCGCCGACACGATACGCCATGTCCGGGCAAACAGTTCCAAAGCATGCGCCCGGTCCGGCGTCATCCGCTCTATGACCGGCTGGCCGCCAAGGGTGCGGTGTTTGGTGAAGTCGCAGGATGGGAACGGCCGCGCTATTTCGGAAATGGCGGAGAGGTTGAACAGATCGGCTGGGGCCATCAACCCTGGCATCAAAATGCCAAGGCCGAGGCCAAGGCGACCCGCGCGGCGGCCGGCGTCATCGACCTCTGCGCGTTTGCCCAGTTCGAGATCACGGGCCGGGATGCGGGCGCGCTTCTGGAGCGGTTATCCGCGAACACGATCCCGGCGCGTGACGGGCGGATCAGCTTGAACCACCTGCTCACGCCCATGGGCCAGTTCGAGACCGAGATCACAATCTGGCGCATTGCCAAAGATCGCTATTTTACAGGCTCGCCCATCGCCCGCGCCAAGCCGGACTTCGACTGGATCAAGTCGCATATTCACCCCGGCGAAGACGTGACCATGATCAACCGCTCTGCCGATTGGGGCATGCTGGCGCTTTCCGGCCCGGCCTCGCGGCGTATTCTGTCGGACCTTACCGAGGTCGACCTGTCCAACGCTGCCTTCCCCTGGCTGTCGGGACAGGAAATTTCGGTTGCAGGTATACCCTGTTATGCGCTGCGGGTGTCCTTTGTTGGTGAGCTTGGATGGGAGCTTCACGCGCCTTTCGACCGTATTGGCGAGCTGTACGATGAGCTGTTTGCTGCCGGAGAAAAGTATGGGCTGACCGATCTGGGCTCTTATGCCTTCAATGGTATGCGGATGGAGAAAGCCTTTCGGGCTTCCGGTGAACTCACCACCGATGTCGGCCCGTTCGATGTAGGGTTGGATCGTTTCGTGCGCGCCGAGGGGCGAGATTTCGTTGGCCGTGATGCTCTTTTGGCCCGCAAGCCGGGGTGGGAACTTCTGTACGCCGAGCTTCACGCCGAGGACATCGATATTCATGGTGGTGAGCCGGTGTTGTTGGACGGCAAGCCGGTGGGCCTGACAACGTCGGGCGGATACGGATATTCCGTCGAAAAATCACTCGGTTGGCTTTTCGTCCGCAAGGGAACAGCCCGGTCAGGACTTTCGGTGCAGATTCTGAACCGGTCCATTCCCGTCACCATTCACCACGAGGCAATCTTCGACCCACAAAACCTGCGCCCCCGATCCGAGGAGTAAGCCATGGCCACGATCAATGGCGGCGAGGCCGTCTACCGCGTTTTCAAAGCCAACGGTATCGACACCGTCTTTGGGCTTTTGGGTGGTTCGATGCTGGAGCTCTACGACGCGATGTTCCGAGGCGGCGAGATCGCCTATGTGGGTGCGCGGGATGAACGTGCAGCGGGTCACATGGCGGATGCCTGGGCGCGGATGACCGGCAAACCCGGCGTGGTGCTGGGCGCGCAGGCCGGGCCGGGTGTGGTCAACCTTGTCACCGCCGTGGCCGAGGCGCATTTGGCCTATTCTCCGATGGTTGTTATCGCCGGGGCAATCACGCGGTCAGATCAGGCCAAGGACACGTTTCAGGAGGTCGATCAGGTCGCCCTATTCGCACCGATCTGCAAGCGATCTGTCATGGTGACCGATGCTTCCCGGCTGGTCCCGATGCTCGAGGATGCAATCCGGCTGGCCAATTCCGGGCGGCGCGGGCCGGTTGTATTGCATGTTCCGCGCGATCTGTGCGCGGACGAAGTGCCGGCCTTCGATCCGAAACCAGTCAACATCGCCAGACCGGGACCTGCTGCTCCGGAGGATGTGGATGCGATTGCCCGGCTGCTCTCTTCGGCAAAACGCCCTGTTATCTTTGCAGGTGGTGGTTTCAAGTGGAGCAAGGGCCGCGACGTTCTGACCGCGCTGGTGGAAAAGCTGGAGGTGCCGGTTGTTGCTTCGACGGGTCACGCCGATGTCATGCGCCACGGCCACACATGGTTTGCCGGTCAGGCCGGACCGCGTGGCAACTGGGTGGCCAGCCGTCTGACCAAAGAGGCCGATGTGATGGTCGTGCTGGGTGCTCGGCTGGGATTCAACTCCACGTTCCATAGCAACGAATACATAGGGGCTGACACGCGTATCGCGCATGTTGACATTGAAGGTTCTGCAGTGGGGCGGTACTTCCCGGTGGAAGTCGCAGTGCAGGCGGATGCACGCCTGACCGCCGAAGCCTTGACCGCGACCGCATCAAAGCCCGACGCTGATGAGTGGCGCGCTGCCTTCAAGACGGACATGGCCAGCCTTGTTGCGGAACGGGCCAGCGAAGCGCAGATTGCCTCGCGGCCCATGCATCCTCGTCGGGCTTTGGCGGAAATCCGTGCCATGCTGCCTGAGAACGCTATCGTAACGCTCGATACGGGCAACACCTGCCTGCAGGCCGCCGACCGCCTGGCACACTATGCACCCATGTCCCTGATCACGCCGCTGGACTTCGGGCTGGTCGGTTTCGGCTTGGCTGCTGCCATCGGGGCCAAGGCCGCCGCTCCGGATCGCCCGGTCGTGGCACTCATGGGCGATGGTGCCATCGGTTATACATTGATCGAAATCCAAACGGCCGTCTCTCACGGATTGCCGATCGTGATTGTCGTTCTCGACAACGAAGCATGGGGGGCCGAGAAAGCCTATCAGCAAGAATTTTTTGGCGGACGCTTGCTTGGCGCTGAAATCCGGTCGCCACGTTTTGACAAATTTGCTGAACTTTGCGGCGGCAAGGGGATCTGGGTGAACGGCCCGGGCGAGATGGGGCCCGCGCTGGCCACGGCCATTGCCAGCAATGAGACTACGGTTATCCAGGGCAAGATTGATCCCGGCGCACTGATGACGCTGCGCAAGGACCTGTTCAATGCACCGAAAAAGGATTGAAAACATGACGACCTGGGACACCATCATCGTCGGTGCTGGAAATGCAGCCTTTTGTGCCGCGCACGCGGCGCGCGAAAAAGGCGCGAGCGTGCTCATGCTGGAATGCGCCCCCGAGGGCGAGAATGGCGGCAATTCACGCTACACCGCTGGCGCCATCCGGTTCGCCTATGACGGGGTGGACGATATTCGCGCGCTATGTCCGGACCTTTCCGAAGATCAG
>NZ_JBXWQW010000068.1:0-16987 GCF_059612585.1 Ruegeria sp. YKSF57
CTCGTCAAACACACCCAAATGGCTGGGGCCGGACGGTTTGCCATTGCCAGACACGTTTGCCCGGCAGAACGCCCGCATCAGCTTTTACGGGATGAACAGAGGCGTGGAACAGGTCGGACTGAACCACTACTCGCTTCGGTCGCTCGACGAGTTTCTTGTCAAGCGGCAGCGCGGTTTGCCCAACCACATGACCAAGCAGATCGGGCTGGATTATTGGGTCGAGCGGAACTGGAACACGGTGCCTGAACCGCGCATTCTGCCGATGCTTGCGACAACACGGGCCAGATTGGCCGAATTGCTTGCGCTTCCGGGTGCTCAGGACCTCCATGAGCAATGCCTGTCCGAATATGCATCCCGGCTGGCCGTGATAAACACGGATATAGACGCGCTGCGTTTGGCTTGGCAAATCGGACTTTTGACCGAGAACGCCCCGCCAACAGCCCAAGCTGCTGCCCGGTATATCCGCAGCCAGACCAAGGCCAGATCCAGCTGACACCTGTGCGCATCGCGCGGATTCTGCAATACTGGGCCTCGGGTGCACCCAAAAATCGGGTCGCCCCCCCTGTCACGGACATGTAAGTGAGGCACGACATGACGAAACTGGTCGTTTTTCTGATCCTTGCCCTGAGCGCGACCGGCGCGCAGGCCCAGATCGCCCCGTCTGCCGCCGAAATCGCGGGTTATGAAGGGTTGCACCGGGCGGCCCATAACGGGGATGTCGCCGAAATCGCGCGCCTTGCTGCGGCAGGCGCCGATCTGAATGCCCGGGACCGGCGGGGGCGAACACCTGCCCACGTAGCTGCTTACGCATCACAGGACGAGGCCCTGCGCGAACTGGCCCGGGCCGGAGCCGACATGAATGCGCTGGAAGGACAGGCCTATGACGTTGTGACGATCGTGGCGGTGGCGGATGATCCCAACCTGATGTCTCTGGCCATCGAGCTGGGCAACGATCCGGGCCTGACCACCAGCCCCTATGACGGCACCGCCCTAATCGCCGCGGCGCATCTGGGCCATGTCGAAGTCGTTCGTCGCCTGATCGATGCCGGCGCGCCGCTGGATCATGTCAACAATCTCAACTGGACCGCGTTGATCGAAGCCGTTGTTCTGGGTGATGGCGGGCCAGACCATCAGGACGTGCTGCGCCTGCTGCTTGAGGCGGGAGCGGATCGTACCATCCCCGATCGAAACGGCGCCACACCGCTGGATCTGGCGCGGGCGCACGGGTATTCCGAGATGATCGCGCTTCTCGAAGCGCCCGAATAACCTTATGCAGGGGGGAACAGCACCAGCGTCTGCAAGGCCGTCGCCACCGGGCCTTGGGTGTCGTAAAGCACCGCCTGCGCCATGCCGACACCGTTGTCGTGCCAGTGCGACACCGTTTCCGAGGCAAGCCAGTCCGAGACCGGCTCGCGGTGGATGTGCACGCTGAGGTCGGTGTTCATGAAACCCAATTCCGTTGGTGGGCAATTCCAGGATATCCCGTTGCCGCAATCGGCCAACGGGCAAAGCGATTGAACCGGTGACTGCTCTTCGTCTTCAAGAAGTGACGGTGCGCGCATCCAGATCGTCTTGGGGCCGGGATCGTGGGACTGCCCCTTTGGGAACCGGACATCGACGAATTGTGCAAAGAACGGCAGGTCGTGGCGCGCAATCCGGATCGGGAAATGGCCTGGTATCGCATCTGTGAAATCCGGTGCCGGAACGCTTGCAGTGGGAACTGGCCCAATAGCCTTGCGCACCAGATGCATGGTCGTGGCGCTGACACAGAGAGTGCCGTCAAGATCCCTGACCTCGGCGCGGGTGGTCGCCAGAGTGCGAGTGTGCCGCACCGTTTCCACCGCGACCCTGAGACCTGTGAGGGGCAGCGGACGCAGTACGTCGAGCGTCAGGCGCGTCAGCATCTTATCCGGCCCCACCTCTCGCTCGGCAGTACGGGCCACCAGCCCGGTCACGGGGCCGGCATGGCAGTGGTCGGCTGACCACGGCCCGCGCGTGGGGTCGTTTGCAATGAATTCACCGTCTGGCCCCTGCCGGAAATATGACGGGTTTTTATTCGTCATCCCCTGCCTTTCAGATCTTTTCCTGCGTGTATTTCTTGAGTTCCGCCCGAGCCACCTGCCGGCGGTGCACCGCGTCCGGGCCATCGGCCAGCCGCAAGGTGCGCACATGGGTCCAGGCCATCGCCAGCGGTGTGTCCTGGCTTATTCCCTGCCCGCCGAACATCTGCACCGCCTCGTCAATGACCTTGAGCGCCACGCGCGGCGCCACCACCTTGATCTGACTGATCCACGGTGCTGCCGCCCGCGCATCGCCCTGATCCATATACCACGCAGCCTTGAGGCACAGCAGGCGCGCCATCTCGATCTCCATCCGGCACTCGGCGACGATGTCGTAGTTCGCCCCAAGCTGCGCCAGCTTCTTGCCAAACGCCTCGCGCTGCAGCGAGCGTTTGCACATGCGTTCCAGCGCGATCTCGGCCTGTCCGATGGCGCGCATGCAATGATGAATGCGACCCGGCCCAAGGCGGCCCTGCGCGATCTCGAACCCGCGCCCCTCGCCCAATAGAATGTTTTCGACAGGCACGCGTACATCGGTGAAGCTGATATGCATGTGCCCGTGCGGCGCGTCGTCGTGGCCGTAAACCTCCATCGCGCGCAATACCTCGATACCCGGTGTTTCAGCGGGGACAACGATCATCGACTGGCGTTTGTGCTTGGGCAGGTCATCGCCGCCGGTTTTGACCATCACGATATAGACCTTGCAGCGCGGATCACCCGCGCCGGATGACCACCATTTTTCGCCGTTCAGCACATAATGGTCACCATCGCGAACGCAGGACATCGAAATATTGGTAGCATCCGAACTGGCCACGTCCGGTTCGGTCATCAGATAGGCCGAGCGAATCTCGCCTTCCAACAGCGGCTTCAGCCATTCTTCCTTCATCTTGTCCGAGCCGTAGCGTTCGAACACCTCCATGTTGCCGGTGTCGGGGGCAGAGCAGTTGAAAATCTCGGCCCCCAACGGGGTCTTGCCCATCTCTTCGGCAAAATAGGCGTATTCGACGGTGGTCAGCCCAAACCCCTTGTCGCTGTCGGTCAGCCAGAAATTCCACAACCCCGCCGCCTTGGCCCTGGCCTTCAACCCTTCGAGGATTTCCGCCTGGCGTTCAGTATATTGCCAGCGGTCGCCCTTGCCGATTTCGGCCTGGTATTCCTCTTCCAACGGCATGATCTCGTTGCGCACCATGTCCGCGACGCGCCCCAGCAGCTTACGGTTTTCCTCACGCATGGCGAATGTCATGTTCATGAAACTTTCTCCTCGAACGGCCGCACCAGGGTTTACCTTGGCTGTGAGGATGGCTTAGCTGCGCCGGGAAAGTCCAGTTGCGTGACGATACCTCACGCAACGGAACAAGAGGGAGGAGCAAGCCATGGCGCTATTGATCGAAACCGGGATATCGGGCTGGATGAGCAATGCAGAGATCGCCGAACAGGTGCGCACAGCGCTGCCCGGGGCGGATGTGCGGACGCCCGATGCCATCGGTGACCCCGGCGAAATCGCGATGGCGGCGGTGGTATCACTGAACCCGGAAGGGCCTGCGCGCCTGCCCAACCTGCAACTGGTGCAAAAACTGGGGGCCGGGGTGGAAACCATCGTGCGCCACCCGGCCCTGCCTGACCATGTGCGCGTGACGCGGCTGAAACCCGACGCCCCGGCGCGCGAGATTGCCGAGTGGTTCCTGGCCTATATCCTGCGCACCCACCGCAATATGCCTCAGCACGAAGCCGATCAACGCAAGGCCGTCTGGAATTCGGTAGAGCCGGTCTATACCCCTGAGACGGTCGTGGGCGTTCTGGGCCTTGGCCATATCGGCGGGCGCACCGCACGCATGCTGCGCGACATCGGATTTCAGGTCAAAGGTTGGAGCCGCTCGCCGAAATCCATCGACGGGGTCGATTGCCATCACGGACGGGCCAGTTTGCCGGCCATGCTGGCGGAGTGTGACCATGTCTGCGCCATCCTGCCCTCGACCCCCGACACCCATGGCTTGTTCGACGCCAGCCTTCTGGCGGCAATGAAACCCGGCAGCCAGTTGTTGAACGCGGGGCGTGGCGACCTGATCGACGAAGTGGCCCTGATGCAGGCGCTGGATCAGGGACGTCCGGGTCATGCCGTTCTGGATGTGGTCAGTCAGGAACCCTTGCCCAGCGATAACCCGCTTTGGTCGCACCCGCGTGTCACCCTCACGCCGCATGTGTCGGGCTGGCATCTGGGCGATGCGCTGAAGGACGTGGCCGAAAACTATCGCCGCCTTACTACCGGCGAGCCGCTGCTGCACGAAGTGGACCGCCGGAGGGGGTACTAGCCCAGTTTCCGGCCGAAGAAATCCATCGTCCGCGCCCAGGCCAGTTCTGCCGCCGCTTCATCGTATCGCGGCGTGGTGTCATTGTGAAAACCATGGTTCACATTCGGGTAGAAATGAACCGAAAAAACCTTCTGGTTGGCCTTGAGCGCCTCGGAATACGCAGGCCAGCCCGCGTTGATCCGGTCGTCCAATCCGGCATAGTGGATCATCAGCGGCGCTTCGATCGAAGGCACATCTTCGACCGCCGGCTGCCGCCCGTAAAACGGCACTGACGCCGCCAGATCGGGATAGGCCACGGCCAGCGCGTTACAGACGCCACCCCCGTAGCAGAATCCGACCGCGCCGACCTTGCCTGTCGATCCTTCGTTGTCGCGCAGGAATTCGAAGGCGGCAAAAAAATCCGCCATCAGCTTGCCGCCATCCAGCGTCCTTTGCATGGCACGGCCGTCGTCGTCATTGCCGGGATAGCCACCTAGCGGCGTCAGCCCGTCGGGACCAAAGGCAAGGTATCCGGCCTTGGCGCAACGGCGCACCACATCCTCGATATAAGGATTCAAACCGCGGTTTTCGTGCACGACCAGAATGGCCGGCAACGGACCTTCTTGCCCCATGGGGCGCGCCATCAGACCCTTTATCGCGCCATGCCCTTCGGGGCTGTCATAGTCGACAACCATGGTTTCGATGGCGGGATCGTCGGGGGCGACTTGCTGTGCCAGCGCATAGTTCGGCTGTAGCTGTTCCAGCAACATCGCACCAGTGACACCCGCGGCGGCATAGCGGCCCGCCTGCGCGATGAATTCGCGCTTGGACAACTGTCCGTGCACGTAGCCGTCAAAAATTTCGAGAATACGCTGATCGAATTCGCCCGCCGATTTCCGGCGTTCCGGTCCTGGGTTTCCGTCCATCACCCACCTCCCTGCATCAGGAGTGCAATCTAGCACGAAACCGGGCCGGACCAGGTCACGAAAACGAGATGCGTTCAGTTGCGGCGGGCCCGGCCCGCCGCCCGCAGCCGTGTTTTCTTGCGTCAGCTAATGAAGTCTTTATAGCCCGCTTCGTCCATATAGTCGTCCATCGGCGACAAATCGGACGCCTTGATCTTGAAGAACCACGCATCACCCATCGCGTCCTCGTTGACCAGGCCGGGGTTGTCAGCCAGTGCTTCGTTGACCTCGACGATCTCGCCATCCAGAGGTGCCAGAATGTCGGAAGCGGCCTTGACCGATTCGATCACCACGATCTCATCGTCCTTGCCGACCTCGGTGCCGACCTCGGGCAGTTCGACAAACACAACGTCGCCCAACTGCTCGGCCGCGTGGGCGGTGATGCCCACTGTCACCAAATCGCCATCGGCGTCCAGCCATTCGTGCTCTTCAGTAAATTTCATGTCCCTTGTTCCTCTGGACTGTTTTTTTCCTGGCACCGCTCCATGCTCGAAACGCCGCCTTGACTGCATGAATAAAAGATTCGTGCCGTTCGTCAAAATCATTCGAACGTCACATCGTCAATCTTGTGTGTCAGGGCGTCAGAACCCATTTGCCATTGGCGTCCAGACAGCGCCGGGTGCGGATCTCGCGCGAGGCATCCGCGCCACCGGGCGTAAAGACATATTGCAGTTGGGCGCAGTTGTCGCGCATCTCGCGCACCCGCACTGTACCTTTTGCACCGGTGTCGTCATTGGCCCAGGCGACCTCTTGCCCGGTCGAGGGCCGACCGCCGGCAAACAACGAGTTTGCCGCCGTTCCCATGATCTCGAAATCTGCCGGGCTGAGACCCAGTTCGGCGACCATTCGTGACAGGGACTTCGCCTGCGCCACCGGCGCCGTGACCGCGATCGTCATGACAACAAGGGTCGTGCAAATCCATTTTTTCATGACTGCCTCACACATGATTTCCATTTGTCCTCAAGGATATCCCGCACCTGTCGGGATGTCCAAGCCCTGCACCAAAATCTTCAAATAATTCCGAAGAAACCTTTCCGCCTGCCAGCGCTAGGACCGCCAGTTCTTTCCCGGCATAGTGCGCCGGAAACCCAACGAGGCATTTATGGCACAAAGAACCTATTACGCGCCCACCGGCGGTCATCCTGGGCAAGACCAGCTTTTAACCGACCGCGCCATGTTCACCGAAGCTTATGCGGTGATCCCCAAGGGCACGATGCGCGATATCGTCACCAGTTTTCTGCCCTTTTGGGAAGGAACGCGCCTGTGGGTCCTGTCCCGCCCTCTCAGCGGGTTTGCCGAGACGTTTTCGCAATACATCATGGAAGTGCAGCCCGGCGGCGGTAGCGACAAACCGGAAACAGATGACGGCGCCGAAGGCGTGATCTTTGTCGTCGAAGGCGCGGTGACGCTGTCGATCGGCGGACAAGACCATGTGCTGGAGGAAGGCGGTTACGCCTATATCCCGCCCGCCAGCGACTGGAGCCTGCACAACCGCGCTGGCCCGGTGGCCCGGTTCCACTGGATACGCAAGGCTTACCAGGCTGTGCCCGGCCTGCCCGCCCCCGATCCGGTCATCACAAATGAGCGCGACATCGCCCCCAACCCGATGCCGGGCACCGAGGGGCGATGGGCCACCACCCGTTTTGTCGACCCTGCCGACCTGCGTCACGACATGCACGTCACCATCGTCACATTCGAGCCGGGCGGTGTGATCCCCTTTGCCGAAACCCATGTGATGGAGCATGGGCTTTACGTGCTCGAAGGCAAAGCCGTCTATCGCCTTAATCAGGACTGGGTCGAGGTCGAGGCGGGCGATTACATGTGGCTGCGCGCCTTTTGCCCGCAGGCCTGTTATGCGGGCGGCCCGGGCCGGTTCCGCTATCTGCTTTACAAGGACGTAAACCGTCATATGCCGTTGTCATTGGTGGGGCGCTAGAGGCAGACGGGCGGTTTTGCCATGATCGGCTGGCGGTGATACCGGTTGAAAATCAGGTCCTTCCAGTGTTTCCTTGCATTTGGCCGCCCGGTTTCGGATCGGGCGCCAGGGTGCAATCAGACCGATGCTGTCGAATGGCAAAGCAAGTGCTGACCAAGATCAGATCCCTGTATCAGGGAACGACGCCACAGGCGCACCGGTTCCGTTATGCGCTTTTGGCTTTCGACATCACGACGATCCTTTTCGTCATCGTGACGTCATTCTTCCCGCACACTTTGGCGATCGAAATCACCGACGCGGTTTTCGGCCTGCTGATTCTGACCGATTTCGGCATCCGTGTCTGGCTGGAAGCCGACAAGGGCCGCTTTCTGCTGCGCCCGGCGACATGGGCCGACATCATCGCGGTCTTTTCCTTTCTGGCCCCCATCGCGGGCGAAGGTCTTGGGTTCCTGCGCATTCTCAGAACGCTGAGGTTGTTGCATACCTACCAGCTATTGATACGGCTGCGTCAGGATTTCAAGTTCTTCCGCGAAAACGAAGAGGTGGTTTTGGCCTCGATCAACCTCGGCGTCTTTCTGTTCATCATGACCGGGCTGATCTATGCCACGCAATCCGGCATCAATCCGCAGATCGGCAACTATGCCGATGCGCTCTATTTCACCGTCACCACACTCACGACGACAGGGTTTGGCGACATCACCCTGACCGGCACGTGGGGTCGGATGCTGGCGGTGGGTGTGATGATCTTTGGTGTCACGCTGTTCCTGCGCCTGCTTCAAGTGCTGTTTCGCCCAACGAAAGTTCGACAGGAATGCGGCACCTGCGGGCTTGTCCTGCACGACGCAGATGCCGTGCATTGCAAGCATTGCGGAAAGACCATACGCATTCGCACCGAGGGGGTGGCGTAACCGCAAAAGGGACGCCAATTCGTGTCAAGCCTTCACATGCAGCGCCGAATTTGCTCAAATCCGGAAGAGCGCCCGCATTGATCAGGAGTTGAATTCATGAAACCGCGCATTTCCATTGCCGTCTTAGCCGCCCTTGCCGCCCTTGCACCCCCTGCCATGGCCAAGGACGAAGCAATCACTGTCCACGTGATGAGCCGGACATGGGCCGTCACCCAGGTGTCGGACGAGCCGGTGATCTATCGCGCCACGCGCGATAACAACAACCTCAATCCGTTCGGCCCGCCACCGCGTTTGCGCACGATTCAGGCCATGGCCGCGATCAGGCAGGCCACGGGGTGCCGCGCGATCTATTCCAGCATGTACCAGAACATCTCGGGACAGTTCTTTTCCCAGGTCAGTTGTAACTGACGAAGCGGCTGCAAGGGGCCATTGAGATCGGTCAACGCTCCTGCCATAGCTTGGCGCATGAAACTTGCGATCAACGGATTCGGCCGCATCGGCCGCACGATCCTGCGGCAGCTTCTGGCGCTCCGGCAGGATTCGGGACTTGAACTGGTGCTGATCAACGATATCGCACCATTGGAAACCTGTGCCTATCTGTTCAAATACGACAGCACCTTCGGCCCCTTTCCGGGCACCGTTCTGGAAGGCGACGAAGCGTTGGTCGTGGATGGACGATCAATCCCGATGACCCACAGCAACGATCTGACCCGCGTGGATTTGACGGGTGTCGACGTTCTGCTGGATTGCACCGGCATCGCGCGCACTTCGGATGTGGCGGGACGCGGCCTGACCGCTGGGGCAGGCAAGGTCTTGATCTCGGGCCCCTCACCCGCTGCCGAAGTGACCATCGTTCTGGGCGCCAACGAGGATCACCTGGGCAATGCACGGATCGTCTCGAACGCTTCCTGCACCACCAACGGGCTAGCGCCGCTGGCCAAGTTGATCGACGAAATCGCCGGGGTTGCATCGGCGCATATGACGACAATCCATTGCTACACCAACAGCCAGCCCATGGTGGACGCACCGCGCGGCGATCTGGCCCGGTCGCGCGCCGGAGCGCTGTCAATGGTGCCTACCACGTCCAGCGCGACGCATCTTATTGACACCGTACTGCCGCATCTGGCGGGTCGCATTTCAGGCGCAGCCGTAAGGGTGCCAACTGCCAGCGTCTCGGCCGTGGATCTGGTCGTCCGACTTGAACACGGCATGAGTGCCGACGCTTTTGAGGCGGCCCTGCGCGAGGGGGTAGAGGCCTCCCCGGTTTTGGGATGGACCGACATGCCGCTGGTCTCCTCCGACCTGCGCGCGCGCCCGGAATCGCTGGTCATTGCCGGGCCAGAGACGCGGATGATCGGTGAGGATCAGGTGCGCGTGTTCGGCTGGTACGACAACGAATGGGGTTTTTCCGCCCGCATGCTCGACGTCGCCCGCCTGATGGCCGCCGGTTGATCCAGCCACGACCGCAGCACGCGGTCAGGCCTGCGGGCCTGCCCGGCGCAACTCGCACCCTTCGCACCTCCTGATGCGAAGGGTAAAGGCGGGAGCCTTATTTTCCCGTCAGACTGCCCGAACCGTGCCCCGCCATACCGCCAGACACCTCTTCGGTCGCCTCCTCCGCCAGTTCCTGTGGCAGAACCAGATTCAGAACGATTGCGATCAGCGCCGCCGGCAACAGCCCGCTGGTCATCAGGATACGCACCGTATCCGGCAGATGCTGGACGGCACCCGGCTCAAGCTGCAATCCCAGCCCGATGGACAGCGAAATCGCAAAGATCACCATGTTGCGCCGGTTCCAGTTCACGTCCGACAGCATCGAGATACCGGCAGCCACAACCATGCCGAACATCACGATCACTCCGCCACCCAACACTTCGATTGGTACGGTGCGGATGATTGCGCCCACCTTGGGGACCAACCCGCACAGGATCAGGAACAACGCACCGATGGTTACCACGTGACGGCTCATCACGCCGGTCATCGCGATCAGCCCCACATTCTGGCTGAACGAGGTATTCGGAAAGGCCCCGAACAGCCCCGCAACGGCGGTACCGATCCCGTCGGCATAGGTCGCCCCGGCAATCTCCTTGTCGGTCGCCTCGCGCCCCGCGCCACCCTTGGTGATGCCCGATACATCGCCCACGGTTTCCACCGCCGAGACGAAGGCCATCAGGCAGAACCCGATGACCGCGGCGGCCGAAAACTCGAACCCGTATTTGAAGGGTACCGGCAGCGCAAAAGCCGCAGCCCGGCTCCAGCTGGTACCAATGGCTTCAAATGTGACCATTCCAACCATCAGCGCGTATACGTACCCGGCGGCCAGGCCCACAAGTACGGCCGAGACCGACAGCATGCCGCGCGTGAAAAACTTCAGCCCCAGTGTCACCACAATCACCACCAGCGCCGCCGACCAGTTCAACATCGAGCCGTATTCCGGCGTTCCGATCGCCGGAACACCCCCTGCAGCGTACTGAATACCGACCTGAACGAGCGCCAGACCGATCATTGTGACCACCAGCCCGGTCACCAGGGGCGGCAGGGCAAAGCGGATCTTGCCGATTACCGTGCCAAGGCAGGCATGAAACAGCCCGCCAATGATGACGCCGCCGAACAAGGCGGCCAGCGCGTCAACACCCTTGCCCGCAACCAGCGGAATCATGATCGGCAGGAAGGCGAAACTCGTGCCCTGCACGATAGGCAGCGCGGCACCCACTGGCCCCACCGTAATCGTCTGCAACAGGGTGGCGACTCCGGCAAACAGCATCGACATCTGGATCAGGTACAGAAGCTGAGGAAAGTCCGGCGAGTTCGAACCGAACCCGAAACCGGCTGCGCCCGCAACGATGATGGCGGGCGTCACGTTTGACACAAACATCGCCAGCACATGCTGGATGCCCAGTGGAATCGCCTTATGCAAGGCGGGTGTGTAGTCCGGATCGCGAAGCTGTTCCGGCGTTCCTATCGAAGTATCGGCCATGATCTCACTGTCCTCCCTATCAGATCTCATGGGGGCCTTGCCGCTTCTGTGGCGGCTTCATATCACGGGTCGGCCACCTCGTATGGTGTGTCGAACCAGTGTTCTTCCAGATTTGCGCCGCCTCCGATCCGGTCGACAACGGCAAACAGGCCCGGCGCATGCAGCGGGGTCAGAACACCGTGCCACGTTCCGCGGTGGAAATTCACCACCTGTCCGGGCTCGGTCCGAAATGCCCGCGGTCGGCCAGGTTTGCCGCCCTCATCCTCGGCGACGACGACCAGAAAGGGCTGGTGACTCATCGGCACAAAGGCCTGACTGCCCTCCGGATGGCGTTCCACCAGATCCAGTTGGTATGGCAATTTGCGCGGGGTGGCATCGAACAGGCTGATCCCTGCCCGCCCATCCGCAAAATCCAGTTGCGCCCGGTCGTGATACCGCCCGCATTGACCCTGATTGATGATCTTGTCCGGATCGCCCGACGTGTCGATGAGATCGCCAAAAGGCGCAAATGCCCCGGCCGAGATCGGCTCGATCATGATACGCTCGCTCATGACGGCAGAAGGTCCCGTAACCGGAATTCGGCGATCCGTTCGACTTGACGGCAGGCCTCGGAAAACTCCTTTTCCCGACCCTGTTCGATCCGGCGTTGGAACGCCTCCAGTATCGACGCCTTGTCATGGTCGCGCACCGCGATGATGAAGGGGAAGCCGAACTTGCCAACATAACGCGTATTCAGATCGGAAAAAGTCTCGCGTTCCTGATCGGTCAGCGCATCCAGCCCCGCCGAGGCCTGTTCCGAGGTGCTCTCCGCCGTCAACCGCTTGGCCTGCGCCAGCTTGCCGGCCAGATCCGGGTGCGCAGTCAGAACACCCAAACGCTCTTCGTCCGATGCCGACCGGAACATGCGTGCCAGAGCATTGTGTATTCCGCCCGCTGTATCATGCGCCGGACCCAGCTCAAGCTCATAGGCGCGCTCGGCAATCCACGCCGAATGTTCGAAAACCCCGCCATAGGTCGACACGAACTCATCGCGACTCATCCGAGAGGGGCGAGGCCTTGCAACAGGCGGATGGTTCGCGGCCCAATGTTCGGCAATCTGCAGGCGCGTGGCGAACCACACATCCGGCAGCCCGCGCGCATAGTCAAGGAAACGCTTCAGCGCCATCACCCGTCCTGGCCGCCCGATCAGGCGGCAATGGAGCCCGATCGACATCATCCTGGGCGCGCCCGCGACCCCCTCGGCGTAAAGCGCGTCAAGACTGTCCTTGAGGTAGGAATAGAACTGGTCGCCCGAATTGAATCCCTGAGGGGTGGCGAACCGCATGTCATTGCAATCAAGCGTATAGGGCACGATCAACTGATCCCGCCCGTCAATATTGCGCCAATAGGGCAGATCATCGTCATAGGTGTCGGCGACATAGTCCATCCCCGCCTCCGCCGCCAGCCGCACGGTGTTCATCGAACACCGCCCCGTATACCACCCCCGCGGGCGCGAGCCGGTCACCTCTGTGTGCAGCCGGATCGCCTCGGCAATCTGGGCGCGCTCCTCGTCCTCGGCCATGTCCTTGTGCTCAACCCATTTCAATCCGTGGCTGGCAATCTCCCATCTGGCCGATTTCATCGCCGCCACCTGGTCGGGCGACCGGGCAAGTGCAGTGGCGACGCCATAAACTGTGATCGGCAGATCCTTCATCAGCCGGTGCAAGCGCCAGAACCCGGCCCGCGCGCCGTATTCGTAGATCGACTCCATGTTCCAGTGCCGCTGGCCCGGCCACTGCGCCGCACCAACGATCTCGGACAGGAACGCCTCTGACGCCGCATCACCATGTAATGTGCAGTTCTCGCCACCCTCTTCGTAATTCAGCACGATCTGCACCGCGACCTTGGCGCCGTTCGGCCATTTCGCGTCGGGCGGCGTCGCGCCATGACCTATCATGTCGCGGGGGTAACGGGGCGGGGTCATGTGTCCTGGGTCTCCGGATATCTTCGACTATTCAATCAATAGCCCAGAAATTGCATCAGGATTTTCAAATCAATCAAGACAGTGTTTCCAAAATCAGCCGTACTAGCGGCAGCACCGGTTTCCATGCAACAGTGAAACTCCAATCCAATTCCGACCGAACGGTATGCCCTAAAATGGAAAACGGAGATATTCATGGCCGGTTATCTGACTACCCATGTTCTCGACACCGCGTCGGGATTACCCGCTGCTGGAATGAAAATCGTACTCTACCGGATTGATGGTTCTGACCGCACCGAACTGGTGCAAGTGACCACCAACTCCGACGGCCGCACAGACAATCCGATCCTTCCACAGGATACGTTCCGCACCGGAACCTACGAACTTGAGTTTTTTGCCGGCGACTACCTTCGTGCCCAAGGCGGCGACCAACCCGAACCGCTGTTTCTCGACGTAATCCCGATCCGCTTTGGCATGTCGGACGCGACCGCGCACTACCACGTGCCCCTGCTTCTGTCGCCATTCAGCTATTCCACCTATCGCGGTAGCTAGGGTCAGGACTCATAGCCAATAGATAACGAGTGCTGCGAGGGCGATTGCTGACAGGAAGACCTTCGGGCACCTGTCGTAGCGGGTTGCCACACGCCGCCAATCCTTCAACCTGCCGAACATGATCTCGATCCGGTTGCGCCGTTTGTAACGACGCTTGTCGTACTTAACCGGTTTCTTCCGCTGCTTCCGGCCAGGGATGCAGGCGCGTATCCCTTTGTCTTTCAACGCTTCCCGGAACCAATCGGCGTCATAGCCACGATCCCCGAGCAGCCAATCGACATCCGGCAGGCCGCTCAGCAGTGCCCGCGCACCAATGTAATCGCTGACCTGACCGGCGGTGATGAACAGGTTGAGCGGACGTCCCCGGCTGTCGCATATGGCATGCAACTTGGTGTTCATGCCGCCCTTGGTGCGACCGATCAGGCGTCCACGCCCCCTTTTTTGACGCCCAAACTGGTCGCGGTACGGTGGGCCCTCAGGTAGGTGGCATCGATCATCACGGTCTTCTCTTCACCGTGTTCGGCAACCAGACCGGCCATCATCCGGGCGAAGATGCCTTTGTCGCTCGATCGCTTCCAACGGTTATAGAGCGTCTTGTGTGGGCCATACGCCAAAGGGGCATCGCGCCATCTCAACCCATTGCGATTAATGAAGATAATGCCGCTCAACACACGTCGATCATCAACGCGTGGTTCGCCGTGGGATTTGGGGAAGAAAGGCTCAAGACGCGCCATCTGCGCATCCGTCAGCCAGAAAAGATCAGACATGGTCACCGCTCGATTTTCGAACCGTGAATCACGCAGCCAAACGGAAATCAATGGGTCCTGACCCTAGATCTTGAGCATCTTGAATCGTCACTGTTCACCCCTTTCAATCCAGTAAGCTTGAAAAATAATCAATGCTTGGGCAATCTCTTTTCGAATTTTGGTCTTCCCCATTCCGGCCAGACCATTCCATAGATAACGCCATTCTTTTCCTGTATGTTGGCAAGGCCGATTTTATAATTGAGTTGCAATGTGCAAGCTCTATCAAACTACGGTAGGCATCGTGAGCTCGCATGTCTCTCGTAGAAAAAAGATAGTCGGCAATAGAACTAGAAAACATTGCTATTTCCGCACCGGAACTGCTTGGAGATTCAGGAAATAAACTAGCTGCGATCAGATAATACTCCTCTGCTGCATGCGGATCGTCTCCTTCTTTCAGCACATCTGTTAAAAGCAAGAGCACTGAAATTTTGTCAGTCCATTGGGCCTCTTTAGCTTCGATGGAAAATTCAACGAGCCTCTTTGCGCACAATTCCGCATAGTCTATATCGCCTTCATGCTTACTAATTACGATCGTTTGCGTCAGTTTGCGCAATATTTCGCCGTAATTTTCCGAAGCCAACTCGACAGAACGGTATTCGCAGAAGTCAATAGCTATATTTTCTGCATGCAAACGGTCTTTTGGGAACGCCGTCATTGCCAGAATTGCTAACAATATAAATTTGGCCTTACCTGCCAAAGTAGCCACTACATCTCCAATACGAAGCACGCACACCTCCTCATTTCTTGGCGTCAAAATATTTGCTTGTATGGAAAGCCACAACACGTCTTTGCACTGGAACGCGATCTTATCATTCCATGTTTCTCCTCGGGCCGTAAAAGTGTACAATTACAACAGCTTCGCGTTCACAGTCAACGCGAGAGTAAATCCTATAGCTTCTGTCCGCTACCAGCACTCGAGAACCATCCCTGTACGGCCTGATCATTTTGGTTCAACGAGAGTGGTGTTTGAGATTACAGCGGTGATGAAAAATAAAACGGTCGTTTTTGTCACGCTCAATCTCTGCGCGAGTGATCAAGGTGTTAGCCGTTCCAAAACCCCGTGACAAAACGTTTGGGGCATAGGATCGGTTTTTGTCATGATAAGGCATGATCTTCGTACCCGTCAGTTGAGCGAGCCTTGAATGGTTTTGGAGGCGCAAAGAAAGGCGCAGGGTTGCCGTGCATGTCCACGACCTCAATGCCATAGAGTGTCTGCTTGCGTGGCTCGGGAATGTGAGTGGGCTGTTTGACCCACTCGAATTTTCTGAACCCGTAGTCACTGGGGCAGAAGGCTTTGACCGTATCGCCGGGTTTGATGTCCCTGGGGCTCATTTCTCAACCCGCGATCCGTGTGCCGGACTTGGCCGCTTTGCGTTGCCGGGCTTCCAAGGCCTTGCGCTGTTTGCGGTTCAGAGTGCGTTGTGGCTTTGCCGAGGCCATGGGCGAATGCACCACGTCAAGCGGCTCGTTCCGTGGCATCGCCGACAGTGCAGCACCCTTGAGCGGTTGAACGGGGCCGCGATCCAGCACCATGGGTGCGGGCAGACGCGGGCCCTGGCTTTCCCATTCCGCGGCTTTGTAGATGTCCTCCAGCGTGGTGCCGGAACAGGCCAGAACAAAGTCCTCAGGCTTGGGCAGCGTATCGCCGAATTCCCAATGGAAAGGGATGCCGGGGCCATCCCCAACGCGGATCAACTCGTCATCACCGACAACACCGCCGCCAGCTTCGATGAGATCCGCCACGGCCCAGGATTTGCGGGTCTTGCCCTCGCCCACAAGGAAACGGGTGCCGAGGCGGATGCGGCCCTGGTCCTTGGCATCAACACTGCCATCCGCGCTGCGGGGGCCGGTGACCGCTTTGACAAAACCGTCGCGCGGACCGCCGACAGGCACGTTGGTGGCGGCGCGGATCAGACTGCCGTCCTGATGCTGGATCACACCATCATCGCGCAGAACGTCGATCAGGGTTTCGAACTTGTAGGACTTCTTGCTGTCCGGGCGGTAGTACATGTGGCCGGGGGTCACGCGCGTGCCGTGGAAGTTCAGCAGGATTTTGGCGTTGTTCTGGAAGGTGCGGGTCACGGGACCGGGGACGAGGTTGCCGTCGTCGTCAAACGACACAACAAGGTCGCCGACCCGGATCTGTTCAATCGGCTTCTTCCAGACCTTCGCGCGGACTTCATCCTGGTCGTAGATGCCGTCAGGGCCGGGTTTGAGGTCAGGATCAAGCGGCCACATATCGATGGGAACCTCAGGGTCGAAGCAGGAAGACTGAGCTACCCCCTGAATTTCGGACACTGACGTAAGCTACGATTTGTTGTCTGCTGATCTTCGACGAAAAGGAGATCAGAGATGTCGAAACGGAAGAACCACTCGCCCGAGTTCAAGGCGAAAGTCGCGCTTGAGGCTTTGAAGGGTGAGCGAACTGCGGCTGAACTTGCCAGCCAATTTGGCGTCCATCCCACGATGATCCACAGTTGGAAACGCGCTCTGCTGGAAGGCGCGTCCGGCGTGTTTGAACGCGGCGGAAAGAAG
>NZ_JBXWQW010000069.1:0-15056 GCF_059612585.1 Ruegeria sp. YKSF57
TGAACGCCAAGACCCGCCGAACCGGTATCTGTGGCGCGGCGGAATGCCTGCTCGTGCATCAGGATGTCGTGGACTCGATTGGCAAGGATGTCGTCGCAGCACTTCTTGCCGCAGGTGTCGAGGTTCATGCCGATGGCGCTTTGGCTACCGACGGTACCGTTGCCGCGACCGAGGCCGACTGGGGCAAGGAATTCCTCGACAGCATCATCGCTGCACGCACCGTGGCGGATGTTGACGCGGCCATTGACCATATCCGTCAGTACGGCTCGAACCACACTGATTGCATCATGACCGAAGATGCCGCCACGGCGGCAAGGTTCTTCGAGCGCCTGGACAGTGCCATTCTGATGCACAACGCGTCGACTCAGTTCGCCGATGGCGGCGAATTCGGGATGGGGGCCGAGATTGGCATCGCGACCGGCAAGATGCATGCGCGTGGCCCGGTCGGCGCAGCGCAACTGACAAGTTTCAAATATCTGGTGCGCGGAAACGGAACCACCCGCGCCTGACGCTCCGTCAAAGAAAGACCAGTCAGAATCGGATTGAGGCGCGGGTCGATGTCGTTTCGGCCCGCGCGCGTCGACCAAGATCTTTTGCCGTTTGCGCCAGTAACGCGAACTGAACCAGAGCCGGGGTGACCTGCACCTTGAAGTCCCGTGTATTCAGCCCGTGCCACAAGTCCTGATTCACGTTCATCTTGTCGGCTGTGCCAACCACATTCCATTGACCTTCCGAACAGGTCACCTCGACAGTGCCCCCAAATGGCATCGCGGATTCGCAGCACTGAATTGCCAGAAAAGCCAGTTTGACCTCGCTGCGTGGTTTGGCGTCACCTGGCGCCCAATGGATTTTTACGCGCCCGGTTCTCGTCAGATCGGCTAGCACCCCGGTTATTTCAGTACGTCCCAGCGGCTGATTTCCTCCGGCCCCGAAGGCGATGCGAAAGAACCGTATACGGGCACTGGCATTGTCCACGCTGCCCGAGATAAGCTCCATCTCGGGGCCCGGCACCCCGCCGGACATGTTCAGCAACTCCAATCCGTTTGTGATCGCGCCGATCGGACTGATCAGGTCATGACAGATTCGCGACCCGATCAAAGCGGCCAGGTTGACGTTGCCTTCGCTCATGCGTACCTCCTGCAGACCCGTCAGATATCCCGGAAACAAGCCGTTATGACAGACCTTAATGCAATTCTTGCACCGGGCATGTTCGTCCGCCACCCCGATTTCCCCGACTGGGGTGTTGGACAGGTTCAGTCCAACATAGGTGGCAAGATCACTGTCAACTTCCGCGAGCAGGGGAAAGTGGTGATCGACGGAACGAACATCGCCCTTTTGCCCATCTTTGATCCGGAAAACTGATTGACGATTGGTTAACGTCCACACGGAAAAGCATCGACAGGTTGCCATTTCTTTTGAATGTACTGTATCAGCGCGACGGCAAAATGATTGCCAAACCATTGGATAGGATATGTCGGACCGCGGCCCAAGTTTTACCGTCAAGATCGCCGAGACCGAGGCAGAGCTGCACGCGGCGCAGCGCCTGCGTTATAACGTCTTCGTGCGCGAACTGGGCGGTGGGGGCAAGATGGTGGATCACGACACAGGACTGGAACGCGACAGGTTTGACCCTTTCTTCGATCACATGCTGGCCATTGATGATGAAACCGGCAATGTGATTGGTGTCTATCGGCTGCTGCCCGATGACAAGGCTCAGGCCGCGGGCCAGTTCTATTCCGAGGACGAATATGACCTGACCGTTCTCAAAAGAAGCGGCAGGAAACTGCTGGAATTGGGGCGGTCCTGCGTGCATCCCGACTATCGGGGCGGCATGGCGATGTATCATCTGTGGAACGGGTTGGCGGCCTATGTGGCGGACCATCAAATCGACATTCTGTTCGGCGTCGCCAGCTTTCACGGCACCGACGTGACGACACTGGCCCAGCCGCTATCGATGCTGCATCACAACCACCTGGCTCCGGCCGATATTCGCGTCAGGGCGCAGCCCAGGCACTACGTTGATATGAACCTCATACCAAAAGCCGAACTGAATCGCCGCGAGGCGATGCTGGGCGTTCCGACCCTGATCAAGGCCTACCTGCGGCTGGGCGGATTTGTTGGGGACGGCGCCTATATCGATCATGCCTTCAACACCACGGATGTCTGCCTGATCCTCGATACCGCCCGAATGAACGAGCGCCAGCGTCGTATCTACAGCGGAGCGCGCATGTGACCGACCCTCTGTGGAACAGCGATGATGAACCTGATCCGATCCGCATCAGTTTGGGAGGATGGTTACGTGTTCTGGCACGTGGCATGCCCTTGGCGTTTTTGGTGTTTGGCGGGCTTCTGGTTCTTCTACTGGTTCGCCTGATCGAACATCCGATTCATGGCCATAATCGCCCGATCACGCCTCACATCGCTCAATTCGTGTGCCGGAATGCGCTGCGTATCCTGGGAATCGGGTTCTGCACGTCCGGCGAACTGATGCACCAACACGGCGCTGTGGTTGCAAATCATACTTCCTGGCTGGACATATTCGCCCTGAATGCGCGCAAGCGGGTCTATTTCGTGTCCAAAGCCGAGGTTGCGAGATGGCCTGCCATTGGCTGGCTGGCGCGTGCAACCGGAACGGTGTTCATCGAACGGAACCCTAAAAAGGCCAGGGAACAGACCGAGATTTTTGAATCCCGGCTCAAGGCGGGTCATAAACTCCTGTTTTTTCCCGAAGGCACTTCGACCGATGGTTTGAGGGTTTTGCCATTCAAAACAACTCTGTTCGCTGCGTTCTTCTCCGATCACCTGCGGGATGACGTTCACATCCAGCCCGTTTCGGTCATTTTCCACGCCCCCGATGGTGAATCCGACCGGTTTTACGGCTGGTGGGGCGATATGGAGTTTGGCCCGCATCTTCTCAAAACCCTCGCGGCCCGGCGGCAAGGCTGGGTCGAATTGATCTACCACTCCCCGGCAAAGGTCAGTGATTTTGGCGACCGCAAGGCGCTCGCGGCCCATTGTGAAAATGCCGTGCGCAATGCCCACGCCCTCGCGCGGTCATCAAAATAAGGGCGATTGGCCCTTGCACCCCATTCAATCCTGCCGTATACGCGCGCCATTCAAACCCGCAGGCGGGGTTTGGCCCTTTTGGGGGAGACATCCCCAACAGGACCGCCGGTTGGAGCACCCGCTCTGAAACCCCCGCCGAGGAAGAAACCGGAAAGGAAAACAAAGCATGGCTCTTCCCGAGTTCACCATGCGTCAGCTGCTGGAAGCTGGCGTTCACTTCGGCCACCAGACACAACGCTGGAACCCGCGCATGTCGCCGTTCATCTACGGCGCGCGTAATGGCATCCACATCATGGACCTGACCCAGACCGTTCCTATGTTGGATCAGGCGCTGAACGTGATCCGTGAAACTGTCGCAAAAGGCGGCCGTATCCTGTTCGTCGGCACCAAGCGTCAGGCCGCAGGCCCGATCGCCGAAGCGGCCGAAAAATCGGCACAGTATTTCATGAACCACCGCTGGCTGGGTGGGACGCTGACCAACTGGAAAACCGTTTCCCAGTCGATCAGCCGACTCAAGCAGATCGACGAAACCATGGAATCCGGCGCCGAAGGCCTGACCAAGAAAGAGCGTCTGGGCATGGAGCGTGACCAGCAGAAGCTTCAGGCTTCGCTGGGTGGCATTCGCGAAATGGGCGGCGTTCCGGACCTTCTTTTTGTCATCGACGTCAAGAAAGAAGCACTGGCAATTGCCGAAGCCAACAAACTGGGTATCCCGGTTGTGGCCGTGGTCGATACCAACTGTTCGCCCGATGGTGTCGACTACATCATTCCCGGCAACGACGACGCGGCCCGTGCCATCTCTTTGTACTGCGATCTGGCTGCGCGCGCCGCGCTTGACGGCATGTCCGCGCAACTGGGCGCCGCAGGCGTTGACCTGGGTGAGCTGGAAGAAGCGCCGGTCGAAGAAGCCGTCGCAGAAGACGCCGAAGCCACCGCAGAAGCGTAAGCTGCCCGTCATATGAATGACATACGGGGCAGGGTAGACCTGCCCCTAATCCGTTTGAATTGAGGAGAGCCCAGAGATGGCAATCACAGCTGCACTCGTAAAAGAACTGCGCGACGCAACCGGCGCAGGCATGATGGACGCAAAAAAAGCCCTGACCGAAACCGCAGGTGACATGGAAGCCGCCGTTGACTGGCTGCGCACCAAAGGTCTGGCAAAAGCAGCGAAAAAATCTGGCCGAACCGCCGCCGAGGGCCTGGTGGCCGTTGTTGTCGAGGGCGGCAAGGGCGTGGCTGTTGAGGTTAACGCAGAAACCGACTTCGTCGCCAAGAACGCCGAGTTCCAGGACATGGTGGCTGGCATCGCCGCTGCTGCAGTCAACGTCGCCGACGTTGAAGCGCTGAAAGCGGCCGATCTGGGCGGAAAATCCGTCGCTGACACCCTGACCGACAAGATCGCGAAAATCGGTGAAAACATGTCGATCCGCCGCATGGCCAAGATCGAAGGCGACACCGTGGTGTCCTATGTTCACAACGCGGCAACCGCAGGCATGGGCAAGATCGGTGTGCTGGTTGCGCTGTCGGGTGGCGACGAAAACATCGGCAAGCAGGTCGCAATGCACATCGCCGCCGTAAACCCCGCCGCCCTGTCCGAAGCAGACATGGACCCGGCGATTGTCGAAAAGGAAAAGCAGGTCCAGATGGACATCGCCCGCGAATCCGGCAAGCCGGAGCAGGTGATTGAAAAGATGATCGAAGGTCGGATGAAAAAATTCGTGGCCGAGTCGACCCTGCTGAACCAGCAGTTCGTCGTAAACCCGGACCTGACCGTTGAAGCCGCTGCAAAAGAATCCGGCGCCAACATCACCGGCTTCATTCGACTGGAAGTTGGCGAAGGCATCGTGGTCGAAAAAGAAGACTTCGCAGCCGAAGTCGCCAAGGCCGCACAGGGTTAAGTTCAACCCATCCAGGATCTCCAAAAGGGCCGGTTGCAGAATTCGCAGCCGACCTTTTTCGTTTCCGAACGAAAAAAAGGACCGCCAATCGCAGTCCCGACAAGCTCAAACCGGAAATAAATGAGGGGCCCTGCACGATGGGGATGGAAGGGCCCCTCAAAATTCCGACATTGGCGCGCCGAACAATAAAACGACCACTGCCAGACCGGACGGAGAGCGACGATATTGCGAAGATCCGTCCAAATGTTCCTTGGCCAAAGCCACCACTCACGGAACGAGATAATAATGCACCGCCACCCGAAAGTTTGGTAGTCATGATTTCCTTACCTTAGGTAACCATGCGTCAACTGGCGCAAAAAGCGCAGGTTCAAGCTTCCATGACGAACATCTGATTGTGCAAAGCAGCCTTCAGAACAGCCTGTGCGGTCGTCTCGACGGCCAGGGCCTGACGCGCCAGCCTGAGATGTTTTTCAACCGTTGCCGATGTCAGCCCCATCAGCAACGCGATGTCCTGCGTCGTCTTTCCGTCGCCCACCCATTGCAGCGCCTCGCGTTGCCGCTTGGTCAGCGAACGGTTGGGCGGATTATAGGGCAGGGTCAGGATCTTGAGATGCACTATGTTGTTCATCAGCAGGATGTCATTTCCATGCTCATCCCAGATTGCCTCGACATCGTCTTGTGACAGCCCCTTTCGCGCGGCCAGGGAAATCGCGCCTTTGGTACGCATGGAGACCGAGTTGAAACTGACCGTGTAACCTGCGGTCACACCCATCGAGGCGTTGAACTCATACACCTGCCGCTCCTTATCGGTCATCGTATTGTTTGCCAGCGCCTCGGAAATATGCCTCCAACTGCCGGCGCCTTCGTTTCTCAACGCCCATTTCAGCATGGGTGCGTGGAAATACAGCCCCGAGTGCAGGAACCCGTCTATGTACTCCTTGCAATGGTTGGTCAGGATGATGAAATCCTCGGGATCGCCCAACGAGGTAGGTGTGCGATATTGCGTGTACCCGTAAAGAAGCCGAACAAAGCCGAATTTCTCCATCTGACGGCAATGTGCATCCCACAGTTCTTCAAGCGACTTTGCGTAGCTGACGAAATTGAGGTACTCGACTGGCGTCATTGTCGGTCATCTCGCTGAAAATGATTTGACAGTGCGTCGAGCGCCAGCAGATATCCTTGCGCTCCAAAGCCGCAAATCTGCCCGACCGCGACAGGGGCGATATAGGATATGTGCCTGAAGGGCTCGCGGGCATGGATATTTGACAGGTGAACCTCAACGACAGGAACTTCGGCCGAAGAAATCGCATCCATCAAGGCGACAGAGGTATGCGTATAAGCTCCCGCATTCAACACGATCCCGTCCCGAACACCGCGCGCGTCGTGAATGGCATCGATCAGCGCACCTTCGTGGTTTGACTGCACGCATGTGATGTCAAGGCCGATTACGGATCCATGCGCGACACAGGCCTCTTCGATCATTTTCAACGTGGTGTGGCCGTATACCTCTGGTTGTCGAGTACCCAACAGGTTCAGGTTCGGACCATTCAGGACCAGAATTTTTTTCATGTATGTATTTCCCCATTGGCGTACTTTTTACGGGGTTCGCAGACGACTGTCCACAGCGATGCCTTGGTTCCGAAGCCCCAACGGCAATTGGTTGCCCGATCAGCGTGGTAGAAGTCTGGCACAATTTCATGGCGAAAAGATGCTGAAACCCGTTCGGCGCAACTTCAGCAGTGCATCATATGGCGAAATTTGGAACAGGCGCCTCTAACTGATCAGTTTCAGTGTGTTTTCTGAGGCCGAGCAACTCAGATAACCGCTTGCCATCAATCCAAAACCACTCAAAAATTCTCAATGCTACAGCATATTCCAGTTCGCGTTGGTTCAATGCTGATTCGTATTGTTGGTATCGTGACAAGGAAAGTCACGCGATCACGTCATCCAAATCGAAGGGTTTCCTTTCCCAAGATGGCCTCTTTGAACGAAGCGGACGCGGGCCGAACTGTTAACCAGTGAATACAGACACGGCATGCCTTCCAATCACCCAAGGGTTGAAGGTCGCAGCTTTTAACTTGGCCTCGATCTTTACGCACGACAACGTCCACCGTGTGATAACCGCAGGGCCGCAGATCGTCCGTGCGTCACTACGAGCTTATCCTCAGGTGAATCCTCTTTGTCTAATTGTCATTTGATGACACCAGCCGCAGTTGAAAGGTGCGAGATTTGAACGCTCCTTGATCCGCGGTCAGTCCCGCAACCGATTCCGTGCAACTCACCGGCCTCGCGGCAAGCTGCGAGACGGGTTTGACCCGACATGATTCAATGTCAAATCTCACCGGGGTTTTGGCTCTGAATGTGTCGGCCACCAATACTCCCAATACACGGCTGACATCGCCCAAATCGCTTTTCAAAGGCATCAGGATCATCCTGGCCTCGACTTTCGCCATCCCCAGCCGTGTCGGCGCCGCCAATTTAAACTCTGCAATGGCTGGTGCGTCGAAGACCTGCACCAGGGCATTGGCCAGTTCATCCCGAGCGCAAGGTGTGAAATACGCTGAAACCGGCATCCCGCGCACTTCCATACCGGCCAACTCTGTCAAATGGCTGCCAGCCAGACGAAACCGTGCGACACCAGGCGCGACACGTTCCAGGATGAAAGTGAACTGCAGGATGTTGTTCAACCCGCGCGGATCAATATCCGACCGCTTCGGAACGCCTGTGCCATCCAACAGCGCGGTCCAATAGGCTTCGGCCTGCCGGATGGGAGATAAACTGCGACCGCTGACAAACCGATCCATGGGCACCACCTTCCCCGATACCGGTCCGGGGACGTTTTTACTCAACTCTTTCACCACTTAACCCCCTGCCAAATGACAGATCACCCAACTACTCAGCGCTCAGTGATACGCAGTTTACTCAAGTCTTATCCTGACACGGGTTGAGTCAATTTTGGAGCAAATCTTTAACGTTTGGTTAACGCCGGTTAATGTGACCTTTTCAGGCCAACACTTGCCCTCTGCCGCCCTATGGCATTAGGTGCATCCACCACCGGCATCAGGAAAGGGCAGGTATGATAAGATCCATGACCGGTTTCGCCTCGGGCAAGGGCGAATTTGGCGCATATAGCTGGAGCTGGGAATTGCGCAGCGTGAACGGCAAGGGGCTGGACCTGCGTTTGCGTGTTCCCGATTGGCTGACCGGTCTCGAAGCGGCCCTTCGCGCCGACCTGGCCAAGGCGGCCGCGCGCGGCAATATCACCCTGTCCCTGCGAGTCGCCCGCAGCGAAGAAAGTGGCGACCTGACGCTGAACCGCGATTTGCTACAATCAGCACTCGACGCTCTGGCGACGGTCGAGCACGAGGCAAAAACCAAGGGAATATCCCTTGCTCCATCCCGCGCATCAGATCTCCTGGCCTTGCGCGGTATGATGGAAGCAGGCGCTGACGAGGATGACGCCGGGCCTCTGGTTGAACAGCTGAAACGGGATTTCGGGCAACTGGTCCGGTCCTTTCTGGATATGCGCGGGACCGAAGGGGATGCGTTGGTGCGCGTGCTGCAATCGCAACTCGATCTGGTCGAGGCTCTGACCAGACAGGCTGCCGAACTGGCGCTTTCCCGGCGGGACCAGATGGCAGACACTCTCAAGGTCAATCTCGCGCGCGTGCTGAACAATACCGACGGCGCAGACCCCGATCGGGTTGCGCAGGAACTCGCCCTGATTGCGGTCAAGGCCGATGTGACCGAGGAAATCGATCGTCTTACCGCCCATGTTGCTGCCGCGCGCGATCTGTTGGGGCAGGGCGGGCCGATTGGTCGCAAAATGGATTTCCTGATGCAGGAGTTCAACCGCGAGGCCAATACGGTGTGTTCAAAGTCGCAGAACGCGGATTTGACCACCCTGGGGCTTGAGCTCAAGGCCGTGATCGATCAGATGCGCGAACAAGTGCAGAACGTGGAATAAATACGGGAATACGACATCATGGCAAATCGCCGGGGCCTTCTGATCATTCTGTCCTCACCCTCGGGCGCGGGCAAGTCCACGCTGGCCAAACGGCTGCGGGCGTGGGACGCATCCATCCGGTTCTCGGTCTCGGCCACCACCCGCGAACCACGCCCCACAGAGATCGACGGACAGGACTATCACTTCATCACCGAAGAGGCGTTCAAATCCGCCGTGAACAAGGGCGAAATGCTGGAACATGCCCACGTCTTCGGCAACTTCTACGGCTCACCCAAGGGCCCGGTACAAACCGCCATCGAAAACGGGCAGGACGTTCTGTTCGACATCGACTGGCAGGGGGCGCAACAGATCCGGAACTCCGATCTGGGTCAGCACACGCTGTCGATCTTCCTCCTGCCACCCTCGATCCACGAGTTGCGCCGCAGACTGGAATCGCGTGGTCAGGACGATGCCGAAACCATCGCGCGCCGGATGCAGAAAAGCTGGGACGAGATCAGTCACTGGGGCAGTTACGACCACGTGCTGATCAACGATGATCTGGACGCGACCGAAGAGGCGCTCAAGACCATCATCACCGCGACCCGACTGCGCCGCATCCAACAGCCGCACCTGACGGACCACGTGCGCGCCCTGCAATCCGAATTCGAGGAAACGTCATGACGATCTATGCTCTCGGCGAACACAAGCCACGGATCCACCCAGACACCTGGGTCGCACCGGATGCCAACCTGATCGGCCAGGTCGTGCTTGAACAAGGCGCATCGGTCTGGTTCGGCTGCACCATCCGCGCCGATCACGAAGAGATCCGTGTGGGCGCTGGCAGCAACGTGCAGGAAGACTGCATCATGCATATCGACGCGGGCTATCCCTTGACCATCGGCCGCGACTGCACCATCGGCCACAAGGTGATGCTGCATGGCTGCACGATCGGGGACAACACCCTGATCGGCATGGGCGCCATCGTCCTGAACGGCGCAAAAATAGGCAGGAACTGCCTGATCGGGGCTGGGGCACTGATCACTGAAAACAAGGAAATCCCAGACAACTCATTGGTCATGGGCACTCCCGGAAAGGTCGTGCGCCAACTCGATGACACGGCCGCCGCCCGGCTTGCCTTGAGCGCGCGGATGTATCAGGAAAACATGCGCAAGTTTCGCGAAACCCTTGTCCCCGTCTCATGACACTCCGCCAGCGAGACACCGCAATCCGGGTTTAGCAGTCGCCGGGCAACCCAATAGTCGCGAATCCACCCATGCCACTTGATCTCCTGTCAGAATTCATCACTGCAATTCCCATGCCTGCGGTTCTGGTGGACAGGTCCGAACGGATCATTGTCGCAAACTCCGATGCTCGGAAACTCTTGGGGCAACAGATCTCAGGTCGACATTTTGCAACCATCCTGCGCCAGCCGCAGGTCATCGAAGCTCTGGAGAAAACGCTTAAGACCACAGAGCCCACAATCACTCGGCACCTGGCCAACGACGGCGCACAGGACACCACTTTCGAGGTCGAATGCCGATTCATATCTGACCTCGGCGAGACCGAGGCAGGGGCGGCGCTTGTCTGTTTCAAGGACATCACCCATCTTGAACAGGCCGGGCAAATGCGACGGGATTTCGTCGCCAATGTCAGCCACGAATTACGCACCCCGTTGACAGCGCTCATGGGATTCATCGAAACTCTGCGCGGCCCGGCGAAGGACGACGAAACAGCCCGCGCACGCTTTCTTCAGATTATGGCGGATGAGGCCGACAGGATGAACCGTCTGGTTGGCGACCTGATGTCTCTGAACCGCGTCGAAAGCGAAGAACGGGTGCGCCCAAAGCAGGAACTCGACCTTTCGACGGTGTTGCTGACCACGATGAACTCCCTTCGCCCCTTGGCTGACACCGCGAATGTTTCCCTGAAACTGGAAACGCCCGACGACCCGGTAATGATCAAGGGTGATCCCGATCAGCTCCGACAGGTCTTCACCAACCTGATCGAAAACGCGATCAAATATGGCGGCAGCGGTGGACAAGTGACCGCGATCCTGATGACACCCGAACGCGATCCGGCCCTTCGCGGCCCCGCAGCGCGGGTTCAGATCATCGACAAGGGGCCGGGGATAGATGCGATTCATCTGCCCCGGCTGACCGAACGGTTCTATCGCGCTGACAGCCACCGCTCGCGTCAACTTGGCGGCACCGGGCTGGGGCTTGCCATCGTCAAGCACATCGTCAATCGCCATCGCGGGCGGCTGCGGGTCGAAAGCGAGGTTGGCAAAGGATCAACCTTCACGGTGTCCCTGCCGCGGTGATTCCAGCAGATTTGGCATTGATGTGTCAGTCATGAAACATGCGCATAACAGCAATGCGGAATATTTTTGCCAAACCCGGCCAGTTGTCATGCAACTGTTACAAACCCGTCACAAAAGGCTTACGCGCCGTCCCTAGGAGTGCGCCCAGGATCATCATGGGGTGATCGCAAACGTATCTCTACCAAGGAGACTGAAATGTCCTTTGTGAAACTGTCGGCTTCGGCCCTCGCAATTGCCGCTGTATCCGCAACTGCTGCCGCCGCTCGTGATCAGGTTCAGGTTGCCGGCTCGTCGACCGTACTGCCTTATGCCTCGATCGTTGCCGAAGCTTTTGGCGAAAATTTCGACTTCCCGACGCCGGTTGTTGAATCCGGTGGGTCGTCCGCTGGCCTCAAGCGGTTCTGTGAGGGTGTGGGCGAAAACACTATCGACATCGCCAATGCCTCACGCAAGATCAAGGACAAGGAAATCAAGGTCTGTGCCGAAAACGGCGTAACCGACATTATCGAGGTCCGCATCGGCTATGACGGCATCGTTTTTGCCAGCGATATCAACGGCAACTCTTATGAGTTCACCCCAAGCGACTGGTTTTCGGCCCTGTCCGACAAGATTCTGGTCGACGGCGCTCTGGTCGACAACCCCAACACCACTTGGGCCGATGTGAACCCGGATTTCCCGGTTGTTGATATTCAGGCCTTCATCCCCGGAACCAAGCACGGCACCCGCGAGGTGTTCGAAGACAAGGTAATCCTTGCTGGCTGCGAGGAAACCGGCGCATTCGAAGCTTTCATGGCGGCCAATGGCGATGACAAAAAAGCGGCTGAAAAAGCCTGTATCGCTCTGCGCACCGATGGCAAATCTGTCGATATCGACGGCGATTACACCGAAACGCTGGCCCGCATCGAATCAAACCAAAGCGGCATCGGCGTCTTTGGTCTGGCTTTCTATGAGAACAACACCGACAAGCTGCAGGTTGCCACCATGTCGGGCATCGTTCCCTCGACCGAATCGATCGCAACCGGCGAATACCCGGTGTCCCGCCCACTGTTCTTCTACGTGAAGAAAGCGCATATCGGTGTGATCCCCGGCCTCAAGGAATATGTCGAGTTCTTCGTCGCTGACGAGGTCGCAGGCCCCGATGGCCCATTGGCCGAATACGGCCTGGTCGCCGACCCTGAACTGGGCGACACCCAGAACGCTGTCGCAGACGAAGCCACTATGGACGGCAATTCGTAATCTGCCCGCGATCATCCGAAACTGACCGGGGCAGGAGCGCTGCCCCGGTCTTGCTGCTTCTGAATACGGATATTGGTTCTGATGCCGACACTCTGGCTGGTGATATCGCTGTTTGTTCTGGCCGCCATCGGGTATGTCGCCGGGCGCCGTAGCGCACTGAATTCGGCTGGCGGCAACACGCGCGCCCTCCATTCCTTGCCCGTCTACTACGGATTTAACGTGGCGCTGACATCTCTTGTGCCCGCGCTCGGCGTTCTCGTCATATGGCTGCTGGCACAGCCCATGATCGTCGAGAGCCGGGTCTCGGGCATGATCCCCGACGAGGCGATTCCGCAGGAATCGACCCGTGACCTGCTTATGTCCGATGTCCGGCGTGTGGCCGATGGATTGGACATCGCCGTGCAACAGGGTGTCCTGACCCGACTTGAGGCCCGCGCACTGGATGCAGAGGAAACAGATATCCGTGCGCAATTGGGTGATCTCGGCGTCGCGCTGGGATCGGATGTTCGCCCTGAGGTTCTGCGCGCCGCACAAAGCTATCGTCGGATGAACACCCTTGGCGGAAGTGCAATGGCAATCCTCGTCGCAGCGCTTGCCCTTGGCGGTCTGGCAGTCTCCTACGCGAGAACTCACAAAGACTTCCGGGCGCGCAATACCGTCGAACGCGGCATTCTGGCGTTACTGATCCTGGCCGCCTCGCTGGCCATTCTGACCACAGTTGGCATCGTTCTGTCGATGCTCTTCGAGACCACGAATTTCTTCCGCATGCATGATTGGAAGGACTTCTTCCTGGGCAGCACCTGGGCGCCGAATTTCCGCGGCGATTCCGAATTGTCCATTCTGCCGCTGCTGTGGGGCACGTTGTACATTTCGGCCATCGCGCTTCTGGTGGCAGTACCAATTGGACTATTCGCCGCAATCTACCTGTCCGAATACGCCGGCAAGGCCACCCGCAGCTTTGCCAAGCCAATGATCGAAATTCTCGCCGGCATCCCGACAATCGTCTACGGCCTCTTTGCATTGCTGACCGTTGGCCCGATGCTGGCAAACGTTTTTTCCAAGGGCGGGTTTCTGGGGGTCGAATGGATGGCCGGTGCAACGTCGGTACTGACCGCAGGATTGGTGATGGGGATCATGCTGATCCCGTTCGTCTCGTCCCTGTCCGATGATATCATCAACGCCGTTCCACAATCGATGCGCGACGGCTCGCTGGGCCTGGGCGCGACTAGATCCGAAACCATTCGCCAGGTCGTCCTTCCCGCCGCGCTGCCCGGCATTGTGGGCGCGGTTCTGCTGGCCGCCTCGCGCGCTATCGGTGAAACTATGATCGTCGTCATGGGGGCTGGGGCTATTGCCAAGTTCTCGCTTAATCCTTTGGAATCAATGACAACTATCACCACCCGGATTGTCAGCCAGCTGACCGGGGATACCGACTTTGCCAGCCCAGAGACGCTGGTCGCGTTCGCGCTAGGCCTGACGCTGTTCGTCCTTACACTCGGCCTGAACGTTCTGGCGCTTTACATCGTGCGCAAATACCGGGAGCAGTACGAATGACCGATATCAGCCGAAACGGCGTCTCGTCCCGCAGGCAAAACGCTTCACTGCTAAAGAAAGATGCCCGCACCATCCGCAGAAATCGCGCCGAGACCCGGTTCAAGGCGTATGGTGCCGTCGCAATTGCCATTGGCCTGCTGATGCTTGTGCTACTGGTCTATAACATTGTGAGCAAGGGCATGGGTGCATATACGCAAACCTTTGTAACCCTGCCGGTCGAGTTGCTGGAAAGCAAACTCGACAAGAAAGGCGACCGGAATCTTGAAGACATCAAGAAAGTGACCACCTTTGGCTATGCGCCCCTCATCAACAACGCCTTTGAGACCGAAGTGAAAAAGCTTGGGCTCAAGACTGAACTGAAAACGAAAGATCAGGCAGGCATTCTGTCGAAAAGCGCAGTCGCGCAATTGCGTGAGTATGTTCTGGCACATCCCGACAAGATCGGAAAAACAATCGAGTTTCGTTTTCTCGCCAATTCGCGAGTAGACGGCTATTTGAAAGGCCGAGTCACGCGGGCTTCCATCGAAAATGACAAGTCCATTTCTGCCGAGCAGCTGGATTTCGTGGACCAACTACGCAACGCGGGCGTCCTGAAAAAAACCGTCAATCCGGATTTCATCTTTGGTGCCGACGCCTCTGACCAGAGGCCGGAAGCGGCAGGTATGGGGGTTTCGATGATCGGATCGCTGTTCATGATGCTGGTGGTATTGGTGCTGGCATTGCCAATAGGAGTGGCAGCTTCGATCTATCTTGAGGAATTTGCGCCGAAAAACTGGCTGACCGATGTCATCGAAGTGAACATTTCAAACCTGGCCGCTGTACCGTCGATCGTTTTTGGTATCCTGGGCCTTGCAGTCTTCATCAACTATATGCACTTGCCGATGTCCGCACCTCTGGTGGGAGGGCTGGTCTTGACGCTGATGACCCTGCCAACGATCATCATTTCGACTCGTGCATCGCTAAAATCGGTACCGCCCAGCATTCGTGATGCGGCGCTTGGGGTAGGGGCATCGAAGATGCAATCCGTGTTTCATCA
>NZ_JBXWQW010000070.1:0-14723 GCF_059612585.1 Ruegeria sp. YKSF57
AACTCGGCAAGATCCGCCTCCACGACCTCCAGGCCGACGCCGTTCTCCTCGCCATTGCGATGCGCCAGTTCCGCATAAGCTGGTTGCAGCTCCACACCGGTCAGGGTCATCCCGCCCACCCGTGCTGCCAGACACAGGATGGCCGCCCCTGCTCCGCACCCAAGCTCCAGCACCGATTGGCCCGCCCGCGCCGGAACCGATGCCGCCAGATAAACCGGATCGACACCGGCTCGATATCCCTTGTGCGGCTGCCACAGGCGGACACGTCCGCCAAGAAAATCGTTGCGGGTCAGATCGTGTTCCGCGAACCCCGTCATCGGCCCAACGGGATCTCGTTGTCTTTCATCGCCCGGACGGCCCGGTCGAAATCATCGACCCGCACCATCAATCGTCGCGGGAATATCCCGATCCCGCCTTCAAGTACGCTCATATTTACGTCCATCTCAAAGCAGTCTATATCCTCGCCCCTAAGAAGAGCGGAAGCAAAAGCCATGATGGTCGGATCGGTGGTGCGCAGAAGTTCTTTCATGGGGATGGATGTAAGGGCAAGGTAGGGCGAAAGTCGAGCCTTGTATCAGGAGTGTGATGGACATCAGCACAATTTCGAAACCGCATGAAAGGCTGGCGGAGCTGCTGGCCGCCGAGATGGACGCCGTGAACGAGTTGATCCGCGTTCGCATGGCCTCGAAACACGCGCCGCGCATCCCCGAGGTGACCGCCCATCTGGTCGAAGCAGGCGGCAAGCGCCTGCGCCCGATGCTGACGCTGGCTGCGGCACGGCTGTTCGGATATTCCGGCGACCATCACATCCGCCTCGCCGCCACGGTCGAATTCATCCACACCGCCACTCTTCTGCATGACGACGTGGTCGACGAAAGCGCCCAGCGGCGTGGGCGCCCCACAGCCAACCTGCTGTGGGACAACAAAAGCTCTGTTCTGGTCGGCGACTACCTGTTTTCCCGCAGTTTCCAGCTGATGGTCGAAACCGGCTCGCTTCGGGTGCTGGACATTCTCGCCAATGCCTCGGCCACGATTGCCGAGGGCGAGGTGCTGCAAATGACCGCCGCGACCGACCTGCGCACCGACGAAAGCGTGTATCTGCAAGTGGTGCGCGGCAAGACGGCGGCCCTGTTTTCGGCGGCAACCGAGGTCGGCGGCGTCATCGCAGGCGCGACCGAGGAACAGGTGCGCGCGCTTTACGATTATGGCGATGCACTGGGCATCGCCTTTCAGATCGCCGACGACCTGCTCGATTATCAAGGCGACAGCGCGGCCACAGGCAAGAACGTGGGCGACGATTTCCGCGAACGCAAGCTGACGCTGCCGGTCATCAAGGCGGTAGCGCAGGCGACGACGGACGAACACGCCTTCTGGCAGCGCACGATCGAAAAGGGCCGCCAGCAGGACGGCGATCTGGAACACGCCCTGAAGCTCATGCACAAATACCGGACGCTGGACGAAACCCGCGCCGATGCCCTCCGTTGGGCGGCCAAGGCAAAGGCGGCGCTGGGCGTGCTTCCCGATCACGAACTTCGCGGCCTGCTGCACGATCTGGCCGATTACGTGGTTTCGCGCCTCAATTGAGCTGCACCGCGCGGCACCACCAATCGGGATAGGCCACGCCGATCTCGTAGGCCGCGAAATGCGCGTCCTTCATCGTGGGGTACAACGCAAAACAGGTTGACCCTGACCCCGACATGCGGGCCAGCAGCGCCCGTGACGTCATCCTCAGTTCATCAAGAACGCGCTCGATCTCTCGCGCCACACCCATGGCCGGAATTTCCAGATCATTCCGTTGCTGTCTTAACCAATCCGCGCAATCGGCGGTTTCACCGAAATCCGGGATGTCATCCGGCATCGCGGCATTGTCGCGCCAGGCAAGCGCACCAAACACCGCACCGGTCGGCACCGCCACACCGGGATTGACCAAAAGCGCCGGCAGGTGGGGCAGGTCGACCGGTGAAACCTGCTCGCCAATCCCCTGCATCCGTGCCGCGCGCGCGGACAAGCAAACAGGCACGTCAGCCCCCAGAGACAGCGCCAGTCCCTCGGGGATTTCGATACCCTGTCCGGACAAGGCCCAAAGCGTCGCCGCCGCATCCGACGAACCGCCCCCGATCCCGGCACCGTGCGGCAGAACCTTGTTCAGGCGAACATGGCCGCGCCATCCCATCGCCTCGGCCGCTTGCCAGACCAGATTGCGACTGTCGACCGGGACGCCCTCTGCATGTTCGCCAGTGACGTCCATCGTCAGGCCGGACCCGGCGGAAAACTCCAGGCGATCTCCGATATCGGCAAACACCACCAGCGAATCCAGCAGGTGATAGCCATCGTCGCGTCGGCCGGTGACATGAAGGGTCAGGTTGATCTTGGCGGGCGCAAAGGCCTCAACCGTCATTGGCCACCTGCAAGGGGTCCGCGCCCTCTTCCTGCAACACCGCATCCAGACCGATATCCAGCTTGCGGCGAATGCGTTCGGGGTCGGCCTCGCCATCGGTGTCTTCGGGATCTATGAACGACAGGGCGCGTTTCCACTGGAACTCGGCCTCGCGCGCGCGGCTGACGGCCCAGTACACATCACCCAGGTGGTCGTTCACGACCGGGTCGATGGGCATCAACTCAACCGCGCGCTCCATATGCCCGACCGCCTCGTCATAGCGCCCAAGCCGGAACAGGACCCAGCCCAGACTGTCCACGATATAGCCGCTGTCAGGCTGCGCCAGCACCGCGCGCTGAATCATCTCCAGCGCTTCGTCCAGCTTTTCCCGCCGCTCGACCAGCGAATAGCCCAGATAGTTCAACACTTGCGGCTGATCCGGGCTTAGCTCCAGCGCCGCGCGGAAATCGGCTTCGGCCGCATCCCAATGTTTCAGGCGCTCATGGCTTATTCCGCGCGCATAGTGCAGGAACCATTGACCGCCCGCCCCCTCTTCCAACAGTTCAAGCGCCTTGTCATACGCGGCCACGGCTTCGGAGTACTTTTCCTGCTGCCGCTGCAAATCACCCAGCGCGCTGTGGACAACCGGAAGGTTGGGATAGTGCTGCGCCAGCTGCTCCAGCACCTCGATTGCGGCATCGGGCTTGGCCGACCGGCGCAAGGCCTCGGCCCGCCCCAGTTCCGCCGCATGATAATCCGGCCCGTCGGGTGGCACCATCTTATAGGTCGCAACCGCCAGATCATACTGACCCAACCCATCCAGCAACTCGGCACTCAACAGCAGCGCATCGATGTGATCGGGGCGCAGGAAAGTTGCGGTGCGGGAATAGACCAGAACGTAATCATGCGCCGCCTCGTTATTAAGGGCCGTACCGATGGAAAAGAATACCTCGGCCATCCCGTCAGCCGCTGAGCGCGCATGGGTGAATGGCAGCTTCTCACCGGCCTCAAGCTGTTCCGACACGGCTTGCAACGCAGGGTCGGCACGCCCCGCGAACACTTCGGCCAGATTTGCCAGTGCCTGCTCATTGCGGTCCAGTTGCGAAAGAACTTCGGCGCGCGCCAGAACCGCGCGGCGCGACATCCGCGATACCCGTCCCTCATCGGCGGCAAAGATCGCTTCCGCGCCTTCATAATCACCGACCGAAGCCAGCGCCAAAGCCTTGTGATAACGGGCAAAGTCCCGCAATCCGTTCTGTTCTGAAACCTTGTCGAACTGTTCCAGCGCCTTGGATACGGCCCCGTCGCCCATATATGCCCAGGCCGTCACCAGGCCATCGACCAGCGGTCCGATCCCCATGGTTTCGGGGTCCCGCTCCAGTATCTCCTTGTACCGCCCTTCCGAGATCAGGTTGGCCACGACCACCATATGCGCGACCTGGCTGCGCAAACCCTGCGCCTCCATTTCTTGCGCAACGGCATAGGCGCGTTTCAGGTCCCCCAGCGACAACTGCGCCAGAACCACGTTTTCCATCAAAGCGGGATTGGCCGGATCAATGGCAAGCGCCTGAACAAAATACCGCGCCGCCGCTTCATAATCGTTGCGATACACCGATTGGCGCCCTGCCAGATACGCCCCGGCCCCCGAGTCGGCCAATGCCGTCGTTGGTAGGGCCATCGCAACCGCAAGTGCGGCACCTGCCGCATGTCGTACCAAGGAGAACACCGCAATCCTGCCTTTTGTCGTTAATCCGGACACAAGCTAGGGCCTCGGCGGTAAAGAGGCAATGGCAGAGCTTTCACGTCCCCGCCATTGCCCGGTTTCTTGCTTACATATTTGGATAGTTCGGGCCATCCCCGCCCTGCGGCGTGGTCCAGGTGATGTTCTGGCTGGGATCCTTGATGTCGCAGGTCTTGCAGTGGACACAGTTCTGAAAGTTGATCACGAACCGAGGCTCCTTGCCGTCTTCCTCGACCATCTCGTAAACGCCCGCCGGGCAATACCGCTGCGCCGGTTCGGCGAATTTCGGCAGGTTGACCTTGACCGGGATATCCGGATCGGCCAGCCACAGGTGGCAGGGCTGGCTTTCCTCGTGGTTGGTCATGGCAAAGGACACGTTGGTCAACCGGTCAAAGGACAGCGTCCCATCAGGCTTGGGATAATCGATGGGCTTGTGCTTGCTGGCTTCTTCGGTCGACTGGGCATCGTTCTTGCCATGCCCCAACGTACCAAAGAACGAAAAGCCCAATGTGTTGGTCCACATGTCGAGCCCCCCCAGCACCAGCGAGGGGATCATCCCCCACTTGGACCACATCGGCTTGACGTTGCGCACCTTCTTCAGGTCCTTGCCGATCGCGCCATTTCGAACATCGGCCTCGTAAGCGGTCAGCTCATCGCCCGAACGCTCTGCCTTGATCGCGTCATAGGCCGCCTCGGCGGCTGCCTTGCCCGACAGCATCGCGTTGTGGTTGCCCTTGATGCGCGGCACGTTGACCATGCCCGCCGAACAGCCCAGCAGCGCCACACCAGGCGCCACCAGCTTCGGCATCGACTGCAGACCGCCTTCGGTGATCGCCCGCGCGCCATAGGCCACGCGCTTGCCGCCTTTCAGCAGCTCGGCCACCATCGGGTGATGCTTGAAGCGCTGGAATTCCATATAGGGGTACAGGTGCGGGTTCTTGTAGTTCAGATGAACCACGAAACCGACATAGACCTGATTGTTTTCAAGGTGATAGATGAACGACCCACCGCCTGCGTTGCTGCCCAGAGGCCAGCCCATCGTGTGGGTCACGGTGCCTTCCTTGTGCTTGGCCGGATCGATCTCCCAGATCTCTTTCATGCCAACGCCGTATTTCTGCGGCTCTTTCCCGGCCTGCAGGTCGAACTTTGCGATCACCTCCTTGGACAGCGAGCCGCGCACACCTTCCGACAGGAAGACGTATTTGCCGTGCAACTCCATGCCCGGCTCGGTATTCGGCCCGTAAGATCCATCAGCCTCAAGACCAAAGACACCGGCCACGACGCCTTTGACTTCGCCATTGTCGCCATAAACCAGCTCGGAACAGGACATGCCGGGGAAGATCTCGACGCCCAGTTCCTCGGCCTGCTCGGCCATCCAGCGACAGACATTGCCCATCGAGACGATGTAGTTGCCGTGGTTGTTCATCAGCGGCGGCATCGGGAAGTTCGGAATGCGGATCTGACCAGCTTCACCCAGCATATAGAAGTTGTCTTCGTGAACCGGTGTGTTCAGCGGCGCACCCTTTTCCTTCCAGTCGGGGATCAGCGCATCCAGACCGCAAGGGTCAAGAACCGCGCCCGACAGGATATGAGCGCCCACTTCCGAGCCTTTTTCCAGAACGACGACGTTCAGGTCCGCATCCAGCTGCTTCAGACGGATGGCCGCCGACAGGCCCGCAGGACCCGCGCCCACGATCACCACGTCATATTCCATCGCTTCGCGTTCAATTTCGGCCATCGTGGGCTCCTTCGCTGACTTTCCGAATTGGCGCTCTCAACGCGTGATCTGCGCAATTTTGTTTCACGCGTGATTACCCGTTGTGAAAGACCTTGGTCAATCGAAACACGGCGTAAAATCGCTGCAATGCGGCAGTTCAGCCCTCTGGTGCGTCGCCCATGAGGTATCTGGGACCGCTACCACGGGATTTTGCCCTGTCATCGGGGTTGTACAGCCTGCATTTCGGCAAGCTCAGACAGCCGCACCCGATGCATCCGTCCAGGTTGTCGCGCAACCGGATCAGGGTATCGATTCGGCTGTCCAGATGTGCCCGCAACCCCTTGCTGATCCGTTTCCAGTCCTGCGGTGTTGGCGTCCGGTTTCCCGGCAGGTCGGCCAGAACCTCGCGGATCTCCGGCAACGACAGGCCGAATTGCTGTGCGATCATCACGAAACTCAGCCTCCGGATATCGGCACGCTGATACCGCCGCTGCCCACCCGCATTGCGCCAGGGCGAAATCAGGTTCTGCGCTTCGTAATAGCGGATCGCCGACACCGCCAGACCGGTCCGCCGCGCCAATGCGCCGATGGAAAGCCCCTCTGACACCGCCATCTCTCAACTCCGGAAAAATTCCTTGACCTAAAGTTAGGTTTAGAAATTAGGGTGAGTCGTGACAAGACCCGAATTCGAAAGGGAGCAATCATGCCTGCAACACTGGAACACACGAATTTCACCGTCAGCGACCCCAAATCGACCGCCGCCTGGATGCAGGATGTGTTCGGCTGGAAAATCCGCTGGGAAGGCTCGGCCAAGGCGGGCGGTTACACCGTTCATGTCGGCAACACGCATACCTATCTGGCGCTATATGCACCCCAATCCCCCAAGCCATCAGGCGAAAGCAGCTATGACATCGTTGGCGGCCTGAATCACGTGGGCGTCGTTGTCGAAGACCTGGACGCCACCGAACAAAAGGTCCGCTCCGCCGGATTCGAACCCCACAACCACGCCGATTACGAACCCGGACGGCGGTTCTACTTTGACGATGACAACGGCATCGAATTCGAGGTGGTCGCCTACGATTAGGCCGTAATCCGCGCGTCGGCGCGTGCTGACCCCTTGCATTCTGCCGTCCATTTGGTTCAGGTATTGACTGAACCTACCAGTCGCCCCGACGCATTGCGCGGCGGGGCGACGCAATTTATGCGTGGAACAGTAACGATGGAAAAGATTCCGATGACGCCTGCGGGCTTCGCCGCGCTTGAGGCCGAGTTGAAAAAACTCAAATCCGAAGAGCGTCCCGCCATCATCAAGGCCATTGCCGAAGCCCGCGAGCATGGCGATCTGTCCGAAAACGCCGAATACCACTCGGCGCGCGAAAAGCAGTCCTTCATCGAGGGCCGCATCAAGGAACTCGAAGGCGTCCTGTCTCTGGCCGACGTGATCGACCCCAAAAGACTGTCCGGCGCCATCAAGTTCGGCGCCCGCGTCACGCTGGTCGACGAGGACACGGACGAAGAAAAGACCTGGCAGATCGTGGGTGAGCACGAGGCCAATATCGAAAGTGGTCTGCTCAACATCAAATCGCCCATCGCCCGTGCCTTGATTGGCAAGGACGAAGGCGACAGCGTCGAGGTCCATACGCCCGGCGGCCTGAGGTCTTACGAAATTCTGACCATCCAGTATTCCTGACGGGGGGCACGGCCATGTCGGGCACCCCACCGGAAAAGGAATCGGACCGCCCGACTTCGCTTGGCATCTACGACCGCCCGCAAAAGCAGTCCATCACCGGGATCGAGATTGCGGCCATCGTGCTCAGTGTACTTTGGCTGGCCTTCGCCGTGGTCTTCATCGTCATGCCCCGCAACGAAGCCGCCAGCGGGCCGCTGGTCGTCATGCTGGCGGTCTTTCTGCCGGTGGCAATGATATGGGTCGCGGCAACCGCCATGCGCGCCAGCCGCATCATGCGCGAGGAAAGCCAGCGCCTGCAAACCGCGATCGACGCGATTCGCAACGCCTATGTCCTGCAACAGCAGCGCGCCGCGATCATTCAGGAACCGACTGTCACCAAAAAGCTCGACCAGATCGTCGCAGCGGCGAAAAAGGCCGAAACCACGCTGGCAACCTTCTCGACCTCGCGGGCAGCCGAAAAGGTCAAACCGGCGACGCAGGTCAAGTCCGGATCATCCAACGGCCAGACCACGCTGGAACTTGGCACCCCTGCCGAAGCGCTCGCACCGCCGCTTGCGACCGAGGATTTCATTCGCGCCCTCAATTTCCCGGAAACCGCCGAAGACACCGACGGGTTCGCCGCGCTGCGCCGCGCATTGAAAGACCGCAAGGCCGCGCAGCTCATTCAGGCCGCGCAGGACGTGCTGACCCTGCTCAGTCAGGAAGGCATCTATATGGATGACCTCAAACCGGATATGGCACGCCCCGAAATCTGGCGCCAGTTCGCCCAGGGTGCCCGTGGCCGCGCAGTGGCTGGTCTGGGCGGCATTCGCGACCGCTCGTCGCTGGCCCTGGCTTCGGGCCGCATGAAACAGGACCCGATCTTTCGCGACGCGGCCCATCATTTCCTGCGCCGTTTCGACCACATGATCGTCGCCTTCGAACCCGAGGCGACGGATGCCGAGATCGCGGCCCTTGGCGAAACCCGAACCGCGCGCGCCTTCATGCTGCTGGGCCGCGTGGCCGGGACGTTCGACTGACCGGCGTCGCAGGGTCTACAACCCGAAACTGCCATAGGGAATGAATCGCACCGGATCGCCGGGGCGGATATGCTGCTCGCCGTCGCCAATCTCGACCAGCCCGTCAGCCCAGCTCAACCCGCTGATACGGCCCGACCCTTCCGAGCGGAACACCTCGACCCGGCCCTCGCGCACCCGCGCCCGCAAGTATTCCCGCCGCCCCGGCTTCTTGCGCTTTTCGAACGCGGCAGGCAGGTCGAACCCCTGCGGCTCCTGCCAGTCTTCACCCGCCAGCAGGCCCATCGCGGGCCGCGCAAAGATCAGCGTGCACACCATCGCCGCCACCGGATTGCCGGGAAGGCCGAAAACCGGGGTTCCGTTCCAGATACCCAAGGCCAAAGGCCGCCCCGGTTTCAGCGCGATGCGCCATTCCTGCATCGCGCCCGCCTCTCGCAGCAGGGCCGACATATGATCCTCGTCCCCGGCAGACGCCCCGCCGCTGGTCAGGATCACATCCGCCTTTTCGGCGGCCTCGTCCAGCCTGGCCCTCAGTGTGGGCCGGTCATCCGGCACCCGCCCGATATCGACCGTTTCGAACCCGAACCGCTCGGCCATCGCCAGCAACATCGGGCGGTTGGCGTCGAATATCTGGCCCGGTCCCGCCTCGTCTCCCGGCTCGACCAGTTCGTCACCGGTCGATACCACCGCCACACGCAGCGGCAGATGCACCGGTGCCACGGCCACGCCCACCGCCGACAACAGCGCCAGATCGGCCGCGTTCAGCTTGCGCCCCCGGCGCAAGACAATATCGCCGGCGGCCACGTCCTCGCCCGCCCTGCGCGTGTTGGCCCCCTGCTTCAACGGACCGTGAAACGCGACATGGCCGTCCTGAACGGTCACGTCCTCCTCCAGAATGACCGTATCGACACCTTCGGGCAGCGCCGCGCCCGTCAGAATGCGCAACGCCTGCCCCCCGGCCAGAACCCCGTCGAACGGCACCCCCGCCGCCGCCCGCCCCTCGGCCAGCGGCACCACATGCGCGCCCTCCGGATAGCCCCCGGCAAAGCCATATCCATCGACCGCCGAATTCGGCAGCGGCGGGTTGGAACGCAGCGCCACCACATCTTCGGCCAGCACCCGGCCCAGCGCCCGCATCACCGGCAATCTTTCAGTCCCGGTCACGGCATGCATCCGCTCGCGCAGCATCGCCAGCGCGTCGTCAACCGGCGTCCAGTTCACGCCCGCAGGCAGGGCGAAACAATCGTTTTTCAAAGGCGGCGGCGCGATATCCGGTTTTGCTTGCGTCACACCCATGATCCACCCTTCCTCTGCTGCGCTGACATCCAATTGTTGCGCCAAGTCTTGCCGCGAAAGGCCTGCCAGATTCAATGCGACCTGTTCGACCTGCCAGGCATCCCTGATCCGCCCTTGCGGCGCAGCACCCAACGTCAGCGACGGCCAGATCTCGACAAACGCCACCGCCCTGTCCAAAGGCTCATAAGGCCAGACGGCGACCTGCCCCGCAAACCTTCGGCGCAACCGCGCCAGAACGGGCAGGCCCATCATCACCTGTCCGCCCACCGCGCCCGCGCCACCCATCTGCCAGCAGGTGAAACTTCCCCTGGCAAGCGCCTCGACCCTGCGGCGATCCGGAAACGGGTTGTGATAGTCATCCTTGCGGCGCGGCAGCCCCTCGATGTCCCGTTGCAACCCGTTCATCCAGAACGGTCCCCTGCCCCCGAACACCCGATTGATCTCACCGGCCAGATCGAACCGGTTGTTCGCCGCCGGATCGTCCTCGATCCGCGCCTCGAACCAGTCCCACAGCTCCAGCGGATCGTCGGTTCCGGTCATCGCGCGGGCAAACCCCCGCGGATAGCCGAACGGAAAATCGAACCCCAGAAACAGACGCCGCCCGGCAGCCACCTCTGCGGCAATCAACTCTGTCAGCCAATCTTCGGCCCGCTGCCGGTTGCGCAGATAAACCGGCTCGTCGGCCTGCCCGCCCCGCACCACACAGACCCAGATCGCATCCCTTCGCGGGCGTGGCCCGGTGTCGTTGCCACCCGACCAGTCCACCATCGCAAAGGTCCTGAATGGGGTCACAAACCGACCTCTTTCAGGATGAAATCCGCAATGGCCACGGTGTCGTTCAGATCGAACACAGGCCGGTCCAGGTCAAGCGCCACATCGCTCGCCACAGCCCGGATGCTGGCATCCCCCGGCGCGATCAGCTCATTGCCCGGCTCGGCACGATAGGCCTCGATCTTGGGGTGACGTTCGCGCTTGTACCCTTCGATCAGCACCAGATCGACCGGCGACAACCGCGTCAGCAACTCCGACAATGCCGGTTCCGGCGCACCGCGCAACTCCTGCATATGCGCCACCCGGTATTTCGAGGCCAACAGCACCTCTGCCGCCCCCGCCTGCCGGTGGCGAAAACTGTCGCGTCCGGGGTGATCCACGTCAAACGAATGATGCGCATGCTTGACAGTCGACACACTGAAACCGCGCCCGGTGATCTCGGCCACCAGACGTTCCATCAGCCCGGTCTTGCCTGCATTCTTCCAGCCGGTGACGCCATAAACCTTCATGCCCGCTCCAACAGATTTTCAGCCATCGCCAAATCCTCGGGCGTGTTGACGTTGAAAAACGGGTCGAACTCGCCTACCGGAAACAACGCCTCGCACCCCTCATGCCGGTCGGTCCACAGCACCACCTTGCGCAAGCCCTCGCTCAGCGCGGCGCGCAGATCATCACGCAAAGCCACCGGCCACAGGCCAAAGGTCGGATGACGGTTCACCTTGCCCCGGCCACCCGATTTCAACTCTTCCCCGGTGCGCGGCGTGGTTGCCAGCACCAGAGGATGCGCCTGCCCTTCGGCAGCAGCCATGAGCCGCGCCACCAGATCGCGCGGAAAGAACGGCGTGTCGGCAGCGGCGGTGACAATCGCCTCGGCCCCCTGATCTGCGGCCCAGTCCAGCCCGGCCAGAACCCCGGCCAGAGGCCCTGCAAAGCCTTCGATGGAATCCGCAATCACCGGCAAGCCCAGATCGGCAAACCGCGCAGGATCACCGTTGGCATTCAGCGCCAGTCCCGCCACTTGCGGGCCCAAACGGCCCATGACATGCGACACCAGCGGCTTGCCGCCCAACAGCAACCGCCCCTTGTCGCCACCGCCCATCCGGGTGGCCAGACCGCCTGCAAGGATCACGCCCAAAGGCTGCTTCATTGTCACTCCCGCCATCCTCAAGCGAACGAGGCAACACCTTTAAATCATTTCCACCGAGACTCAATTCAATTGAAACGCTGTCGGATAGAGATGGTGGAGAATGAACAACCACGCAATCAAAGTTCCAACCGACAGAAACGATGTCGCCGACACGGTATGCGCCGCCAACTCGGTCTCCTGATCATAGTGCTTGGCCAGTAGAAAGATGTTTTTCGCAGTCGGAACCGCCGCCGATATCGTCGCCGCAATCGTCCAAAGCGGGTCAAGCCCGACCAGGTGTGCCGCAAGCAATACCAGCCCCGGCGCGACAATCAGCTTGGTCAGGGACAAGACCAGAATAAGTGGCCCTGTCTTGACGATGACTCGCACGCTGGTCGTGTACCCGATTGCAAAAAGCGCGACCGCCGCCAGACCCTGGCTTAACACCTCCAGGTAATCCTTGACTGCCGGAGCAAAACCCAAACCAGTGATCGAATATGCAACGCCCAGCAGGGTTCCAAGAATGATCGGGTTTTTCAGAACATTGATGAGCAGCCTTGAAACACCGGTCTTTTTTGCCGCCGATTGCCCGGAAACGCTTTCCAGAATGATCGTCAGCGTCAAAAGCAAAACCGCGACAACCAGATTTGCCAACACTGCAGGCAGTGCGCCGCTCGACCCGAAAATCGCGTGGAGTATCGGCAAGGCGACAAGCGCCGTATTCGATGCCACTGCCGCAAAGGATGCAACTGTCGCCGCACCGGTCGAAAAATGCTGGACGCGCCTCAACACCAGAAAGAGCACGGCAAACAGAATTGCCAGCGCCCCACCATAAGCCATGTAGAAGCCATAGTTGAGCAGATCACCAAATTCCTCCTGCCCGATGAGATAGAACATGATCGCCGGAAGCAGAACATAGACAGCAAACTGTACCAGAGATTCAGAAATCGTATCGGACAGCAATCCAGTCCACGAAAAGACATAACCCGTCAGAATGACCGCAAACACAGGTGCAATAAGGTTGAGCAGTTCCATGCGGTCCCTCGCTGGCTTTTCGAGCGCAAGTCAGATCGCATTTCCAGATCATTGCAGTAACAAAACCCAACGCCCGGGGCTTTATGCTAACCCAAGCGCGGGAAATTTCTCAAATTATTGTGCTCTTTGTGAGGAGTTTGAGGCCGAAATCACCCCACAGCGCCAATCGAACTACTCACCCGCACTCTTCCGCCGATGTTTCTTATCCTCGAGCGGCACCGTCGCCGGGTCGACATCCCGCACCAACCGGTCCTCGCCCGACAGACACACGAACCGCTGTCCGCGCATACGCCCGATCAGGGTCAGGCCCACCTCGCGCGCGATCTCGACACCCCAGGCGGTAAAGCCGGAACGCGAGGCCAGCACCGGAATACCCATCATCGCCGTCTTGATCACCATCTCGGACGTCAGCCGCCCGGTTGTGTAAAGGATCTTGTCCGCCGCCGTCTCGCCCTCGGACAGCATCCAGCCCGCGATCTTGTCCACCGCGTTGTGACGGCCCACGTCCTCCATATAGACCAGCGGCCGGTTTTCGCGGCACAGCACGGTGCCATGAATTGCCCCCGCCTCCAGATACAGCGACGGGGTCCGGTTTATCCTTGCCGCCAGTTCATACAGCCAAGAGGTCCGCACGCTCACCTGCGGCAGCGTCACGCCCTCCAGCCCCTCCATCATGTCGCCGAACACCGTACCCACGGCACAGCCGCTGGTGCGGGTCTTTTTCTTCAGCTTGTCTTCATACGAGGTTTCCCGCGCCGTACGCACCACGACGGTTTCCAGTTCGTCGTCATAATCGACGCGCACGATTTCGTCATCGGGGCGCAGCATCCCCTGATTGCGCAGAAAGCCCAGCGCAAGGTATTCGGGATAATCCCCGATGGTCATCGCCGTGACGATTTCCTGCGCGTTGAGAAAGATCGTCAGCGGGCGCTCCTCGACCACCAAAATCCGGCTGAGCTCGCCATTCTGATCCACGCCTTCGACGGCGCGCGTCAGCCGCTCCGCTTCGGGATCGGGGGCGATGATATAGTCCGACAGGTCCGTCTCAATGGCCAATTGCAACCCTTTCCCAAGCCCGTTACTGCTGTCGCGGTCACCATAGGATCTAGGCATGGCATTCACCACATCCAATTCCTACTACTGGAAGGGTTTTCGCGATGGCTTCCCCTTCATCTTCGTGGCCATCCCGTTCGGCACCCTGTTCGGTGTGTTCGCGACCGAGGCCGGGCTGAACATCGTCCAGACCATGACCTTTACCGCAACCGTGTTTGCCGGGGCCGCCCAGTTCGCCGCGTTGCAACTGCTGCAGGACAACGCGCCGACCGTGATCGTGCTCGCCTCGGCGCTGGCGGTGAACCTCCGGGTGGCAATGTACTCGGCCTCGCTGACCCCCTACCTCGGGGCGGCACCTTTGTGGCAGCGCGCCTGTGCCGCGTATTTCGTCGTCGACCAGTCCTATGCCTGCTGCATGGTCCGGTTCGAGCGGGAACCTGATTTGTACATTTCGGACAGGATGGCCTATTTTTTCGGTACAATTTCGCCAATTGCGCCGCTCTGGTATCTGTGCACCTACCTCGGCGCGGTTCTGGGCACGCAGATCCCGGAAAGCTGGGCACTTGATTTTGCGCTCCCGATCACCTTCCTGTCGATGGTCGGCCCCATGCTGCGCACCCTGCCCCATGTCATCGCCGCCCTCGTCGCGATCACCGTTTCGCTGCTGACCGTCTGGGTCCCTTTCAACCTCGGCCTGCTGATTGCCGGATGCACCGGCATGATGGCCGGAGCACAGGCCGAAGTGATGCTGAAGCGCAGGGAGGCCCGGGCATGACCCAGATCGACCCCGCCACCATGTGGATCGTGATCGCCGGTCTTGCGGTCGGCAGCTTTGCGTTGCGGTTCGTCTTTATCGGGCTGGTCGGCGACCGGCCGATGCCCGAGTGGCTGCTGCGCCACT
>NZ_JBXWQW010000071.1:0-14543 GCF_059612585.1 Ruegeria sp. YKSF57
ATATCGACGCGCCAGTTTGCCAAACGTCAGCGCACATGGTTCAGGGCACGTATGAATAACTGGTATCGTGTTGATTCGGCTCATTGAGTCCACAGGCCACTGAATCTTGCCGAAACTCTGATCTTTTTCGTTGCATCCCGGGATCTGTGCGTATCACTAAGACGGGTCGAAACCAGCCCAGAAAACCAAAGTGAACCCAGTGCTCAAGCCCATGTGGTAACCCCCCGCCAAAAAACGACATTTCTTTTTGCAATGTCGTTTTTGTCCCATTGATGACGATTCCTATCATTGACCTCGCGGCATTTCTGTTGCCGAATACGGCCATGGGGATGCGAAGGTTCCACATGACGGAAATGATTTTGGCGGCTGAAACTCGTCGGTCGCGCTGATATCCCAAAACCCTCCGCCATGGAATAAACGTCACAGGGAGACATTCATGACAAAAGAAACAATGACTGGAGCACCGGTGCACTGGGCCGCCAAGATGCATGCTAAGGAATATCGCGATGGCAAGCTTAGCCGCCGCGAGTTTCTGACACGCGCCACCGGCCTTGGTGTTACCGCCGCCGCCGCCTATGGTATGATCGGCCTGCCCGCCCCGGCTTTGGCTGCAGGTGAGGATGCCAAGAAAGAAGGCGGCACTATCCGCGTTCAGACCGAAGTCCGAGCACTGAAAGACCCGCGCACCTATGACTGGTCACAGATCGGCAACTATAGCCGCGGCACATTGGAATATCTGGTCGAGTATAACTCGGACGGGACATTCCGCGGCATGCTGCTGGAAGGATGGGAAATCAACGAAGACGCCACCGTTTACACCCTCAAGGTGCGCCCGGGCGTCAAGTGGAACAACGGCGAGGACTTTACCGCAGAACACGTCGCATTCAATGTAGACCGCTGGTGTGACAAGAGTTCGGAAACCAATTCGATGGCGGGCCGCTTTGCGACGCTGGTCGACAACGACACCGGCAAGGCGATCGAAGGCGGCATCGAAGTGGTGGACGCCCACACCGTAAAACTGAACCTGCCTGCATCCGACATTTCGTTGATCGCTGGCATGTCGGATTATCCTGCGGCAATCGTCCACCCATCTTTCAGTGAAACAGACCTGCTGAACAACGTCGGCACCGGCCCCTACCTGATGAACGAACTTGAAGTCGGCGTCAAAGGGGTACTGGTCCGCAACGAAAACCACACCTGGTGGGGTGAAGAAGTCTTTGGGCGCCCGGCGCTCGACCGGATCGAATACATCGACTATGGCACCGATCCATCGGCTTGGCTGGCCGCGCTGGAATCCGACGAAGTCGACATGCTGTATGAATCGGTCGGCGAATTCATCGACGTGATGGATGGTCTGGGATATGTGAAATCCGAAGTGATCACCATGAGTTCGATCGTGATCCGCCCGAACCAGTTGGCTGAGGTCGACGGTAAGAAACCCTATGCGGACAAGCGCGTGCGTCAGGCCCTGCAAATGGCTGTCGATAATTCAGTCTGCCTGGAACTCGGGTATGGTGGCCGTGGTACGACAGCGGAAAACCACCATGTGGGCCCGATCCATCCTGAATATCCCGAGCTTCCGCCGCAAAAACATGATCCCGAAGGTGCACGCGCGCTGATGGAAGAAGCCGGCATGGCCGATTTCGAGCACGAGTTGATCTCGATCGACGACGACTGGCGCCGGAACACCACAGATGCGGTCGCAGCTCAATTGCGCGACGCGGGTATCAACGTCAAGCGGACTGTTTTGCCGGGTAATACCTTCTGGAACGACTGGACCAAGTACGCATACAGCTCGACCAACTGGAACCACCGTCCTCTGGGCGTCCAGATATGGGCACTCGCGTATAAGTCCGGTGAGGCCTGGAACGAATTCGGTTGGGCCAACGCTGACTTCGATGCGGTCTTGGCAGAGGCGTTGGCAATTGCCGATGCGGACAAGCGTCGCGAAGTCGCAGCGCGAGCCGCAGCCATCATCCAGGAAGAAGGCGTCACCATTCAACCGTACTGGCGGGCACTCTACCGCCATATGAAGGACGGCCTTGTCGGAACCGACATGCATGTCGCCTTTGAACACCACCACTACAAGTGGGGTTGGGCAGCCTGATCGATTGCCGAATCTGCACATTGAGGCGCGCGTGTTTGGTGCGCGTCTCATCCAGCCGCAGACAAGCCGGATGAAACCGGAATGTGAGAGGCCAGACAATGGTCCAATGATCTGCGGAACACCTGAACAACAGGGGCCATCATGGGACTCTTTTTCCTCAGACGGTTCGGGGTAATGCTGCTCACGGCATTATGCCTGACATTTGTGGTCTTCTTCTTGACCAATCTCTATCCAAACCTCGAGAAGCTCGCCAAGACGCAGGGCAACCAGCGTATGTCGGACGAACAGGTTGAAAACTGGCTCACGAACCGCGGGTATACCCAGCCGGTTTTGATCAAATACGGTCAGTGGCTTGGCGTAGCACCTGGATTTACAAACACGCTGGCCGACGGCCAGTTTGTCGGAACCTGCGTGCGGCCGGGGCAGACACCCGAAGAAACACCACGGTTCTGCGGTATTCTGCAAGGGGATTGGGGGTATTCAACCGTTTTCAAGGACGACGTTTCGACGATCGTTGGAAAGCGATTGGGTAATACGGGATACCTGATGATGTGGGTCCTTATCCTGATGATACCTTCCGCATTGCTGGTCGGTGTGCTGGCGGGCATGCGCGAAGGCTCGGCTCTCGACCGATCTCTTTCCACATTTTCAATCATTACCACGGCAACGCCGGAATATGTATCGGGCGTGATTTTTATCGCGATTTTCACCTCTTCCACCGTGGGTCTCAAGTGGTTCAAGGGAACCGCGACGCAGGCAATGGACGACCCGACCTTCGAGAACTTCTTTCTACCGGTGCTGACAATTTCGCTGTACGGCATGGGATATATTGCTCGGATGACCCGTGCATCGATGACAGAGGTGATGACGGCGCAATACATCCGAACCGCGCGCCTCAAGGGCGTCTCGTTCTCGAACATCGTTCTGAAGCACGCTCTGCGCAACGCATTAATTGCTCCATTTACTGTCATCATGCTGCAGTTCCCGTGGCTGCTGAACGGCGTGGTGATCGTGGAAACCCTGTTCAACTACAAAGGCTTCGGTTGGGCGCTGGTTCAGGCGGCGGGCAACAATGACATTCAGCTGCTTCTGGCCATTTCGGTTGTGTCGGTTTTTGTGGTGCTGGTGACCCAGCTGATCTCGGACATCGGCTATGTCTACCTCAATCCGCGCATCCGTATTTCGTAAGGGAGATAGATCATGGAACCTCTTAGCTGGACCGGCTCTATCGCCTTTCTCAACCCGCTTATCCAAATCGCGCTTGTGCTCCTCGCTCTTGCCATCGTGCTCTGGATCTTTGCCGGAATCTTTACGACCGAGGTCCCGGTAGTCGCCAACTCAGACGGTACGTTGCAGGCCACCGGCGGTCTTCGCGGGCTTGCGGAAACGGCTGTCAGATATTCCTTTATGGCGAGTATCGGATTGGCCCTAGCCTATCTTGTTCTGGGTGTGGTGATGGGCACCGGTGCCGGTATTATCGGAGCCATCTCGCAACAGTTCATGCCTGTTTGGATTGCCTTAATAATCCTGTTCGCGATGTCTATGGCATTCAAACGCCGCTTGGGCCTTTACGGTAAACTTTACGACAGTCCCATTGGAATGATCGGGTTTGGCCTGGTGATGTTCTGGGTTTTTACCGGGATCTTCGGTGCTTTGGACCTGATACTGACGCATGACCCCTTGGTGCAGGTCTCAGGCATGAAGAACAAGGTGCCAGGAACACCTCTTTCGGGTGCTGAAGAAGGTGAATACGCCTGGTACCTGCTGGGAGGCGACAACCTGGCCCGTGACGTTTTCAGCCGTATGGTAAAGGGTGCCTGGGTCGTTGTGCAGATTGCACCGCTGGCGACGTTGTTTGCATTTATGGTCGGCATCACGCTGGGCCTTCCCGCTGGATATTACGGTGGTCGACTGGATACTTTCCTGTCGTTTCTTGCCAACCTTATCCTCGCCTTTCCTGTGATCCTGCTGTTTTACTTGCTGGTGACGCCAGAAATCGTCGCGACGGGCGTTCCGAACTATATGGCCATCGTTCTGTTCGTCTTCCCCATAATCTTTATTGGGGTGTTGCTGAATTCGCGATATTATACGCGCCCCAACTTCCGAACACCTCTACTGATTGGTGTCCTCGGCGTAGCGATCTGGTTGTATCTGTCCCTTGTCTCGACGGGTGGATATCTGATCAACACCAAAGACTATGCGATCTGGGGGCTGCCCACGTTTGTCGATCTGTTTGACGTTCCAGGCGGAATTCTTGTCGTGTTCGTCTCTGTCGTCTTCGTCAACTCGCCCACGGTGTTCCGCATCGTACGTGGTCTGGCGATGGACATTAAGACCCGCGACTATGTAGCTGCCGCCCAGACTCGTGGCGAAGGACCTTGGTACATCATGCTGTGGGAAATTCTCCCCAATGCACGTGGCCCGTTGATCGTGGATTTCTGCCTGCGTATCGGATACACGACCATCCTTCTGGGAACCTTGGGTTTCTTCGGGTTGGGCCTGCCGCCTGAAAGCCCAGACTGGGGTTCTACAATCAACGAGGGCCGCAAGCTCCTGTCAATCTACCTCCACCCGGCTTTGCCGCCGGCACTGGCTCTGTTGTCGCTGGTTCTTGGATTGAACCTGCTGGCGGATGGCCTGCGTGAAGAAAGTCTGAAGGACTGATGTGATCGAGGCCGGGGGCCCTGCCCCCGGACCCCCGGAGTATTTTCGAAAAGATGAAGAAGGATCTATCCAGCTTTATCTGGGAGAACGACAAAATGAACAAAATGGCGGAATATGACGGCCCGATCCTGGAGATTGACAAGCTGTCGATTTCCTTCTTCACCCGCTTGCGCGAAATTCCGGCCGTGATGGATTTTTCGGTCAGTGTTCAGCCAGGTGAGGCTGTGGGGCTGGTGGGTGAATCCGGTTGCGGCAAATCTACTGTCGCCCTTGGCGTCATGCAGGACCTGGGCAAGAATGGCCGTATCGTTGGCGGTACGATCAAGTTCAAGGGACGCGATTTAAGTCAGATGAGCGCCGAAGAGCTGCGCGACATCCGCGGCAACGAGATCGCAATGATCTATCAGGAGCCGATGGCCTCGCTGAACCCGGCGATGAAAATCGGCAAGCAGCTGATGGAAGTTCCGATGATCCATGAAGGCGTCAGCACCGAAGAAGCCTATGCCCGCGCGCTGGAGGTGGTGACAGACGTGCGCCTGCCAGACCCCGAGCGGATGCTGAACAGCTTTCCGCACCAGCTGTCGGGTGGCCAGCAACAGCGGATCGTGATTGCGATGGCACTAATGTCGAAACCGGCACTGCTTATCCTCGACGAGCCGACGACCGCACTTGACGTGACCGTAGAAGCCGCCGTGGTCGAACTCGTCAAGGATCTGGGCAAGAAATACGGCACTTCGATGCTGTTTATCAGCCACAACCTCGGCCTGGTTCTGGAAACCTGCGACCGGCTTTGCGTGATGTATTCTGGCGAGGCAGTCGAGCGCGGCTCGATCAAGGATGTCTTTGACGAGATGCAGCATCCCTATACGCAGGCTCTGTTCCGATCGATCCCGTTGCCCGGCGCCGACAAGAATTCGCGCCCGCTGGTGGCAATACCTGGCAACTTCCCCCTGCCCCACGAACGCCCGCCCGGATGCAATTTCGGCCCGCGCTGCGACTATTTCGAGGAGGGCCGCTGCGACGCGCGGGATATCGTGATGTCAGTGGTTCCTGGCAATGACAGGCACCATACGCGCTGTTTGAAGTTTCAGGAAATCGACTGGAATGCCCCGATCACTGTCGGCGAACAGAAAGAAAAGGCCGCGATCGGCAAGACGGTGCTGAAGATGGACAACCTTAAAAAGTATTACGAGGTGGCGGCCAACGCACTGTTCGGCGGCGGCGAAACCAAGGTCGTCAAGGCCAACGAAACCCTGAGTTTCGAGGCCCACGAATCTGAAACGCTGGCCATAGTTGGCGAGTCGGGCTGCGGAAAGTCCACCTTTGCCAAGGTCCTGATGGGTCTGGAGACTGCCACAGACGGCCAGATCCTTCTGGATAATCGCAATATCGAACAGGTTCCGATCGAAGAACGCGATGCCAAAACGGTGGGTGAAGTTCAGATGGTTTTCCAGAACCCGTTTGACACCCTGAACCCGTCGATGACGGTGGGTCGGCAGATAATCCGCGCGCTCGAAATCTTTGGCGTTGGAAATTCTGAGGCCGAGCGCAAGAAGCGGATGCTAGAACTTCTCGACTTGGTAAAACTGCCCCGCGCCTTTGCCGACCGGATGCCACGACAGCTTTCGGGGGGGCAAAAACAGCGCGTTGGTATTGCCCGCGCCTTTGCCGGTGACGCGCGCATCGTGGTTGCGGACGAGCCTGTCTCGGCACTGGATGTGTCGGTCCAGGCCGCAGTGACGGATCTTTTGATGGAGATTCAGCGCGAGCACAAAACGACGCTGTTGTTTATCAGCCACGACCTGTCAATCGTCCGCTACCTAAGTGATCGCGTGATGGTGATGTATCTGGGCCATGTGGTCGAACTTGGATCAACAGATCAGGTCTTCAGCCCGCCCTATCACCCCTATACCGAAGCGCTGCTTTCAGCGGTCCCGATTGCCGACACTTCGATCGAGAAAAAGCACATCGTGCTTGAAGGCGACATTCCCTCGGCCATGAACCCGCCGCCGGGATGCCCATTCCAAACCCGCTGTCGTTGGAAATCGGAAGTGCCGGGCGGCTTGTGTGAAAAAGACGTACCTCCGGTCAAGATGCTGGAAGCTGGACATCAGATCAAATGCCATCTGTCCGAAGATGTTCTCGCCCGCATGGAACCGGTCATCAAGATCGCTGCCGAATAATAGCGCCCGAAAACGGACGCCACGTCAAAGGGCCAGGCAAAGCCTGGCCCTTTGACGTTGCCCAAGAGTAGGAAGGAGTGAGAACGTCGTCCTGCTCGGATTGGAGAGCAAATCCGGCTGGGTCTGGTGGTTGATTTATCCGGTCGCCACGTTGCTGCCGAAATACATGAACTCTTGGTTCATGCCCGCGATTTCGCCAGCTTCGAGCGAGAGGCTGGCACTGTCGAGCATCTTGTAGCTCTGTTGTCCTTTCACCCACTCATCCGCCGATTGCAGCGTCGTCAGAGTATAAGACGTAACTTCGTTCAGGTAATGGGTCGGGATTATAATCTTGGGTTTCAGCTTTGCGACGATGTCATTGCCCTGCCCATAGCTCAGTATGTGCTGCGAGCCATCGACCGGAAGGGTCAGGACATCCACCTGCCCCACGGCATCCCAGAATTCCTGCGGTGGGTTGTGCCGATTGTCGCCCCAGATCAGAGTGCGAATTCCGCCGGTTTCGACCAGATAGACCACCATATCCATATGACCCGGATTGTTCGGCGGGCAGGCGTCGACACCGAATTCGGCAAGCGCATCTGTCCAGCTATACCAGCCAGGAGCGACGCAGGCGTGCTTATCGGCAAATCCTGTGATCTTGATATCTGCGAACTCGAAGTTGCCGACCATCCGGTCCAGAACCATCGTCGAATTCGGCCGTTCAATGGCGTCGTGGTCGAAATGGGCGTGGGTCGACATCGTGATGTCCACTAGGATCTGCGGAAACTCATTACGGAACCAAAGCCCCCATGCGCCCGACGGGTCATCGCGCCATGGATCAAACAGCACCGTTGCGCCGCTGGGCGAAGTAATCTTGATGGCGCAATGGCCGAAATAGTCGATACCGACCGCACCGGTACTGGCCTGTCCGGTCGCTCCCTGCATCCCGATTACGCGATTATTGTTGCCCGGCTGCAACCACGCCTGCGATTGCGCTTGCGCAGGTTTTGCCCCTACCACAGCCGCACCGGCACTGACTCCGACTGCACCAGCTGCCATGAAGAACGAGCGGCGCGACAGGCCCGGTGCAAGATTACCCTTATCGCCCCTTAGCAACGTCGGCTTAAGATCCTTGCGATCCATATTCTTGTCTCCCTGTTGAATACGACGACCAATCGCGGTCGTCTCAAACAGGTTAACAAGGTGGGACCCCGATGCTCAGACCGGAAAAATCGGGGGGTATTGCGGGGGAAATCCCCCTATTTTCTGTTCACGAAATCGCGAGCAGGTGGCTCCGCAGGTTTCGCCCCCGCCCCTCAAGACCAAGCTTGCGGCGAATGTTGTTGCGGTGAAAATCAACTGTGGACGTCTCGCGCGACAGAGCCTTGGCGATATCTTTTGTCGTTTTACCCGACATCACCATCTGGGCGATCTCTATCTCCGTTGGAGTCATGACCGAAAACGCATCCGACAACTTGTCGGACATGGCGGAGGTGATTTCGCGAAGATTGCGCTCAGCCAGATCGAGAAAGATTTCATATGCCTCGGACACGCCGGTTTGGCTTCGCAGTTTGTCGAGATAAGGCAAAACCATGCTTTTGACCTGTTCCAGAATCTCGGTATCCCGCTTTTTTCGCTCGTCTTCAACGCTGCTCAGCAGAACCCGCAGTGCAGTATTGGTTTCCTGCAACTCACGCGTTCGTTTCTGCACTCGGTTTTCCAGATGCACAAGCGTTTCGTTCAGCTTGCCCTCCAATTTCCGGCGCAGGTAAACCTCTTGAAGCAAGGCCAAATCCGACTCGACCATGCGTGCAAACTGATTCAGCCCTTCACGAAACAAAAGCGCCCTGCGGTTGCGCTGGCGGTCAAGCACACAAATGGTGCCAAAGATTCCCCCATCGGGCCATTTCAGCGGCAATCCGATGTAAAATGTCATTCCGTGTTCCAGATCTTCGTTGTCGCGCCAGTCGGGATCGCAGGCGGCGTCTTCGACGACCAGTTCCCCATCACGGGCGAACACTCCTTGACAGTAAAGCTTGGGATGCAGCCGGAACCCCATGCCAACCGGATAAGGATTATCTGGATAATCAGATGTCACCAACACGGTATGATCGGGTGCATCAGTTTTCATGATCAGACTGGCCGGAACATCTGCAAGCCGGGCAACAAGATCGACCAATTTCTGCCAGTTGGCCAATGTTGCAGACGGGATTTCTGGGCGATCAACAGACATTAGGCGGCACCAATTCCCTTTCACAGACAGGAAAAATTGTAACCGCCACGGTTCAATCCAATCAAGGGGCAGACACGCCGCTCTGCAGCATGCAATCGTCAGCTGCCCCAAATCGCCTTAACGTAGTTGCGAGTTTCTTGATATGGCGGTACCCCGCCGTGTTTCTCGACCGCTTCCGGCCCGGCATTATAGGCCGCCAGTGCCAAGCGCCAGGATTTGAACTTGCGGAACTGCCAGGACAGATACCGTGCACCGCCTTCCAAATTCTGTTTCGGGTCATTCGGGTTCACACCCAAAAGCTGCGCCGTCTGCGGCATAAGCTGCGCCAGCCCCAACGCTCCCTTGTGCGACTTAGCATGCGGGTTCCACCCGCTTTCCTGCTGGACGAGACGAAGAAACAACTCCTCTGGAACATTGTGCAGGCGTGCAGCCGACCTCGCCATTTCCAGATACAGGCCCCGGTATTTCCCGGTGTAGCGCTTGTCGAAGCCACTATGCTCGCTTTTTGGTTTTAGCCGAGTGGAGTCCTTGTATTGAACTGCCGCTCGGCTATCTAATACCTTGGCCTGATTGCGAAATATGTCACGGCGATTTTTGGTCGACAACACATCGCTGTGCACCGGAGCCGATGCAAACAACAATGAACTAATCGCGATGCCGCTGAAAAGCCTGCGCATTCTACCTAGCCTGGTCGTTAAACCTCGGGCCGCAGTATAGGAGATTCGCGTTGAATTAAAAGCGGCGTCAGATCACTCTGTCATCACCTGTGCCATATCAACGGTGTTTTAACCATGTCACAGGACGTATAGGGTCACGTGGACGGATCGTTCAGATTCGCAGAGTATCGTAAAATGAACGGGGAAATACATGGCAGGCTCGGTCAATAAAGTCATTCTGGTCGGAAATCTGGGCCGCGATCCCGAGGTTCGCACCTTCCAAAACGGCGGCAAGGTTTGCAACCTGCGCATCGCGACATCCGAAACCTGGAAAGATCGTAATACCGGCGAACGCCGTGAGCGGACCGAATGGCATTCGGTCGCAATCTTTAACGAGGGTTTGGTCCGTGTTGCCGAACAGTACTTGCGCAAGGGTTCAAAGGTTTATCTCGAAGGTCAGTTGCAGACGCGTAAATGGCAGGATCAATCCGGTCAGGATCGCTATTCAACAGAGGTGGTTCTGCAAGGCTTCAACGCCACCCTAGTCATGCTCGATAACCGCGGCGAAGGCGGTGGCTATGGCGGTGGTCAGGCTGGTGGCGGATATAGTGGCGGCTACGGAAGCGGCTCTCAAGGTGATCCCTATGACGGTCCGTCCGGAAGTCCTGCCCCGGCCTCGGGCGGGATCGACGACGACGAGATCCCGTTCTAACAACAGAGGTTCAATATGACGTGGTCCTTCTCTCTCGGTCGCCTGTTCGGCTCGGAACTGAGGGTCCACATTACCTTTTTCCTTCTTCTCGCATGGGTCGGGTTTTCGGCCTATTCGAATGGCGGCATGCCCGCCGCCGTCGAAAACATCGCGTTTGTGCTGGCACTCTTCGCCTGCGTAGTAGCGCATGAATTCGGCCATGCCCTGACGGCTCGGCGATACGGTATCAAGACACCGGACATCACGCTTCTGCCCATCGGCGGGCTGGCGCGGCTGGAACGGATGCCCGAAAAGCCGATGCAGGAGGTTCTTGTCGCACTCGCAGGACCGGCTGTAAATGTCGTAATCTGGATGGTCCTCGTTTTACTTGGCGCGGGTATGGACGTCGAAACCCTGGCGCAGATCGACAACGCGCAGATCGACTTTCTCAGCCGGCTGGCTTTTGTGAACTTGTTTCTGGCGCTGTTCAACATGATCCCAGCCTTCCCGATGGACGGCGGGAGGGTGTTTCGCGCGCTTCTGTGCATGGCGATGGATCGGGTCAAGGCTACCCGCGTCGCGGCGTTGGCCGGTCAGATGGTGGCCTTCATGCTTGGCTTTGCGGGGCTGAGTTCGGGCAATCCGATCCTGGTTCTAATTGCACTTTTCGTGTTCATCGCCGCCAATGCAGAAAGTCAGGACGTAGCGTTGCGGGCCGTGGCGCGGCGAATGCTGGCCCGCGACGCGATGATCACAAGTTTCGAATCTCTTTCACCCACCGATACGTTGGGTACCGCAGCACAGGCCGTCATCCACACGACACAGCACGAATTCCCGGTTCTCGGCGCTTCTGGCGATCTGATGGGTTTCGTAACGCGCGGACGTCTGTTTGCTGCTCTTGCCGGGGATCACCCACGTTCAGATCCTGCGACCTCGATCATGGATGAAGAGATCCCGTCGGTCCATCTCACTGCCGGACTGGAAGAAGTCCTAGACGCTTTGCACCAAGGTGCACCCGCCATCGCAGTGCGCGCCGAAAATGGTCACATGGTTGGTTACATAACCCGTGAGAACATCGGAGAATTGATGGTCATAACGGGGCGGAAACACTGAAATATCAACAGTTCGCCAGCGCATCCTCAAGTAATCTCGAAACCGCGTCACGAGGCACATCCGAGGTCACGAAAGCGCTTCCAATCCCGCGAGAAAGGACAAAGTGAAGCTGCCCATCGATCACCTTCTTGTCCTGCGCCATCAAATCGACCAGAGCTTCGGCCCCGGGCAGGTCGCCGGGAATGTCGGCCAGGTCAGTCTTCATCCCCATCGCCTTGAGATGGGCCCGCACGCGGCTCGGATCTTCCTGTGAACACAGGCCCAGCCGCGCCGAAAGCTCGAAAGCCAACGCACAGCCGATGGCAACACCTTCGCCATGCAATAGACGATCAGAATAGCCAGTTGCCGCCTCCAGCGCATGACAGAACGTATGCCCGAGATTGAGCAAAGCGCGGTCCCCCTGTTCGGTCTCGTCACGCGCAACAATGTCGGCCTTCATCTGTACCGAACGGGTCACTGCCTGCACACGTGAAGCCATATCGCCACCGGACAGGACTGGACCATTGATCTCAAGCCAGTCAAAAAAAACCGCGTCGCCCAACAGACCGTATTTCACGACCTCGCCATAGCCCGCCAGAAAGTCTCGTGTCGTCAAAGTTCCCAGAACCGCGGTATCAGCCAGCACTAGCGAAGGTTGGTGGAAGGAACCGATCAGGTTCTTGCCCTGAGGCGCATTGATCCCCGTCTTTCCGCCCACCGAACTGTCCACCTGCGCCAGCAGCGTGGTCGGGATTTGCACGAAACGCACACCGCGCCGCAAAACGGCAGCGGCGAACCCTGCCAGATCGCCGATGACACCACCACCAAATGCCACCACCACATCGCGGCGTTCGATCTTTTCTGCCAGCAACCATTCGACCGCTCGTTCGAAATGCGGCCAGCTTTTGGTGGCCTCACCGGCCGGCAACGCCAGTGATGTCATCTGGATCCCAGAGGCAGCCAAACCTGAACCCAACGCCTCGAGATGTAGCGCTGCAACCGTTTCATCTGTCAGAACCGCAACCTTCGGTCGCGTTAGCAAAGGTGCGATCCGCGCACCCGCGTGTGCCAGAAGGTCCGGGCCAATCTCCACGTCATAAGAACGTTCGCCCAACACGACATGTACGGTTTGATGCATTATCTCCGTTCCAGAACATCCGGGCGCGTCAACAAGGCTGACACCACCCGATCCACCATCTGTTCGATCGAGGTCTCACCATCCGAATCCGCGACCAGGTCAGCCTTGGCATAAATCGGCACCCGCGCATCATACAACGCGCGCAACGTCGCACGTGGATCAGAAGTGCGCAGCAAAGGTCGGGTATCTTTGTGCCGCACCCTGTTCCACAACACGTTCAGGTCCGCACGCAACCAAACCGACACTCCCCGGTCCGAGATCATCCGACGGTTGTCCTCACGCAGAAATGCGCCACCTCCGGTCGACAGTATGCCACTTTCCTCATCCAGCAGACGGCTGATGACCTGGCTTTCTTTCTGCCGAAAGAACGGCTCCCCGTCGCGTTCGAATATTTCCGGGATGGTCATGTTGGCCGCCGATTCGATTTCGGCGTCGCTGTCAAGAAAGGGAACACCCAGTCGCACAGCCAAGGCCCGCCCTACAGCGGTCTTACCAGCCCCCATCATCCCCACCATAACCACTGTTTTGTGCAGGTCAAAGGCCAGAGTCTTACCCGTTCGGTCCGGATTATGCTTAATTTCGCTCATTTCACCGTGAATGACGTGATCTTGCAGAAAATGGAAGTTATAACTTGGGCAAAAGAGTAAATTGGGGCAGTGTCAGGCAATGAAGCGTCTAATCAAATTCGTAGTCTACGTCCTGTGTATCGTCTTCATAGGCCTTGTTGGCTATGCTTATCTGGGGCCTTTTTTTGGCGTGGATTTCTCGGCCAAACAAAGCGAGATTCACGAACCGGTGATCCTGAATGTTGACTAGGACCGCGCTTGTTGCGTTGCTCCTGGGTGGTACAGCGTCAGCACAGCAACCTTTGTCGGCCATCGACTGGCTGAACGACCCACCCCAGAACCTGCCCGGAACTGTGTTGCTGGAACCTCCAGTAACACAAACCGGCATACACCCCCAAGTTGAGGTCACTTCGCTACAGGCAATCTCGCGTCCGATCGGACTGGTGTCATCCAAGGTGACCGGGCTCCCTCCGGATTTGTGGCAAGGCAGCGAACCCGAGTATATCGCTGAAATGCTAACAAGCGTGCCAGTGCGCGATAATGCAGCGATGCAGCGGTTGCTGTTTACCTTGCTGCTGACCGAATCCCGCGCGCCTGCAGGGTCCGGTGCTGGCGAAACGCTGTTGTTGGCGCGCCTCGACCGCCTGATGCAGCTTGGCGCGACCGACCCGGCCCAGGCCTTGGCACAACTGGCCGGCCCGACGGATACGGTCGGACGCTTTGCGCGGTGGTTCGACGCTACTCTTCTGACGGGCGACGAAGATCGGAGTTGTTCGGCCCTGACCGCCCAACCCTACCTGTCACAAGACTATACCGCTCAGATTTTCTGCAAGGTTCGCCGAGGTGACTGGTCTTCAGCCGCGCTAACGCTCGAAGCCGCTCATGCGCTCGACCTTCTGCCACCCGATGAAATGGCCCTGCTCGACCGGTTTCTCAGCCCCGAACTATTCGAGGGCGCACCGCCACTACCTCAGCCACAGCATCCCAATCCTCTGACCTTCCGTCTTTTTGAGTCGATCGGCGAACGCCTGCCCACGGCTTCGCTCCCCCGCGCCTATGCAACGGCGGATCTGCGTGACGTGGCGGGGTGGAAAGCTCAAATAGAGGCTGCCGAGCGACTGACACGGATCGGTTCGCTGACTCCCAACCAGTTGCTGGGACTCTACACTGAACGTGCTCCGGCCGCATCGGGCGGCGTTTGGGATCGTGTTTCTGCCATCCAGCGGTTCGAGAC
>NZ_JBXWQW010000072.1:0-14186 GCF_059612585.1 Ruegeria sp. YKSF57
CCTCAGATTGCCTCGCGTCGTTCCAGCCGGGTCTGCACCATCCCGGCAAGCTGCGCGGCGCAAGTGGCATAGGGCCGCCCGCGCGAGCGCGCCCGCGCTACATCCTGCGCGGCACGGGCCAGCGGCAGATCGTCCGCGGCGCGGGCGACCCCGCTGACAAATTGCGCAGCATAGTCGAGCGCCTTGGTGTCGCTGGCATCTGCCAGTATGTCCGCGATATGGGCCATGTCGTCCCGATATGCCATCAGGTCAGGGCAGATCACCTCATCCTGAATTACCTGCGGCCCAGCCGGGCGGCGATCTTCGGGCAAGTGTGACAGGATTCTTGTCTGAAACGCCGCCAGCGAGGTCAGAGGCTTGCTCAGAAACCCGTCCGCCCCAGCGGCAATCGCCAGGCCTTCGGCAAAATCGTCTCCGGATATGCCTAGAATCACTGCGACGCGCGGGGTGGTTTGCGCCATCTCCTCGATCAGGTTCAAGCCCGAACCGTCGGGCAGGCCGATATCGACGATCAGGACTGAGGGGCGATAGACCTGCAGGTGGCGGCGCGCCGATGTCAGGCAATCCGCACGTCGGATGCGGGCGCCGCTGCGCAGGCACATCAGTCGCAACGCCTCACTCGCGTATCGGCTGTCCTCGACCACCAGAACCGTCATCCCCAAAAGCGGCCGTCTGTTACCGACGGTCAGGTGCGGGACGGCAAAGGGATCCGAATCATCCATGGCGAGGCTCCTTTCAAACAGACGTCCCGACGCTAGGCAAAGGCGGCTAACACAGGGTTAATGGGCGCTTTGGCGCACTTGCCCTAGGTCGCCGCAGCCCCCATAACCGCCGCAACCCGATGGATCGAGGAGGACAAGAATGATCGGTCGTTTGAATCATGTCGCCATTGCCGTGCCGGATCTGGAAGCCGCATCGGCGCAATACCGCACGGCGCTGGGCGCCAAGGTCGGCACGCCGCAGGACGAGCCCGATCATGGCGTCACTGTCGTGTTCATCGAGCTGCCCAACACCAAGATCGAGCTGCTTTATCCGCTGGGCGAGGACAGCCCGATCAAAGGCTTTCTGGAAAAGAACCCCTCGGGCGGTATTCACCACGTCTGTTATGAGGTCGAGGACATCATCGCCGCCCGCGACCACCTCAAGGAGACCGGTGCGCGGGTGCTGGGATCGGGCGAGCCCAAGATCGGCGCCCACGGCAAGCCTGTACTGTTCCTGCACCCCAAGGATTTCAACGGCTGCCTGGTCGAACTGGAACAGGTCTGAGCCAGCCGCATCGGAGGTTTCTACATGACGATCACCGCTGGTCTGGTTCTGTTTGCCGTCATCTGGTTCATGACGTTTCTCATCGTCCTGCCGATCCGTATCCGGACACAGGGCGATCTGGGCGATATTGTCCCCGGCACCCATGCGGGCGCGCCCGAGGAACATCACCTGAAGAAAAAGGCTTGGATCACCACCGGAATCACGATCGTTCTGTGGGTGATCATCGCCGGGATCATAATTTCCGGCGTGATCTCGGTGCGGGATTTCGACTGGATGAACCGGTTGCCGCCGGTCGAATGAAAACCGTGGGCGGCTACCTTTGGGACGCCGCCACACCATGATAGATGTGGGTAAAGGTTGCCGCGCCAAGGATCGGGATCAACAGGTTGATCATCGGCACTGACAGCGGAATGGCCATCAGTGTTCCTGCGATCCAGATGGTCGCCATGTGCTGCGACCTGAGCTTGCGCGCCCCTTCTCGCCCCAGTCGCCGCATCGCCGCCAGCGTGAAATACTCCCGCCCCAGCAGAAACCCGTTCATGCCCCAGAAAATGAACGGCGCAAGCGGTGTGAACAGGGCATAAAGGATAAGCGCCAGCAAGTTTGCGACGATCAGCACGCCCAGAAAGCTCAGCGTGTCGGTCAAGGCGTCGGTGAATGGAACCCCCGGCACCGCAGGCAGTCCGGGATAGTGCCTGTCTTCGACCGCCTGCGCCACTTCGTCGAGAAACATCGAGGTAATGGCCGAGGCCACCGGCACCATCAGGAACACCGATAGCACCATCATCAGCAAAAATGACGAAACGCTCGCCAGATCGTTGAGCCACGTCACCTCGCCCAAAATCGGCACGGTCACGTGCTCACCGATCAGAGTGTTGATCAGCCACAGGAACCCGGCATATGCCCCGATCAGCAAGGCAAATGTCAGCCCGACGCCCAGCAGCAGTACCTTGCGGAATCGCGGATCGCCCAATTGCCCCAGCGCCATGAAAAACGAGTTGATGATGATCATACCGATACCCATTCCGTGATGGCCGCAACATCGGGGCGGGGGCGTTCGGGTGGGGCCGCGCTTTCGGTGGCGATATGGACAAGGCCGGCAATGCGCTCGTTCTCGGCCAGCCCCAGCGCCTGTTGGCGGAATTCATGGTCATGCGACGGCCAGCCCGACAACCAGTTCGCCCCCCAGCCAGCCGCCAGCGCCGCGTTGAGCAGCGACAGGCAAACCGCCCCTGTTGAATAGCTTTGCTCGATTGACGGCACCTTGTCCGATGGCTTCTGCACCTCGATCACGGCCACGGCAAGAAGGCCCTGATCAAACTGGCTGCGCGCCTTGGTGATATCTTCGGGCGACTTGCCCAGGGCCTTGCCGCGCTGTTCGACCAAACCCGCGAGCCGGGCCATCGCCCCTTTCTCTATAACCACAAAGCGCCATGGCTCCAGCTTTCCGTGATCGGGGCTACGGGCGGCTGCATTCAGCAGCGGTCGCAACTGCTCGCGTGTGGGTGCCGGGGCAATCAGAGTCTTGGCTGGGCGCGATCGGCGCGTCAGCAGAAAATCAAGGGCTGCAGGGTTTTTCAGCGTCATATGTGAAGCCTTTTTACATAAGCCCCCTGTATCTCGGTCAGGCAGGGCCGGGTTTCAAGGTCAAAAGTGCAGGGCTGGCGACATTCCTTGGTGCGGCTGGCTTGCGTTTGGTCAAAGTGCCTGCAAAATCCAGCGGGCACCATGGTCAAAGGCTTCGGGCACATTCAGTGTGCATGGGTGCCCGAGCCCAAAGCTCAGAGGAAAGGCAATTGACCGCGATGGCCAAACCGAAGCTCAAGGATCTGCCCGACCTGTCGCATTTGGCGACGCCGGGCGCCGAATTTGCCATCCGGGCAACGCCCAATGCCGCGCGCGACCGGGTGTTCTGGGAAGGTGGCACATTGCGCATATCAGTGACCTCGCCGCCCGAGGACGGCAAGGCCAACGCCGCGATTCGCGCATTGCTGGCCGCGGCTATGGGAATCGCCCCGTCGCATCTTACGCTCAAGCGCGGTCAGACCGCACGCGACAAGGTCTTTGCCTATGATCCCTGAGGAGGCGTTTCGCGGATCTGGTATACGCCCTCGGGCAAATCCAGCGCCGCCGCGAGATCGCGCACCTGTTCCGGTGACAGTGTGATCTTTTGCATCTGCTCGGTACGCGGGTCGAATTGTTCCAGCGTCACGCATTCCGCGAAATTGTTGATGACCACGTCCTCCTGCAAGGGGGCGGGGCCTTCGTCGACCAGGGTAATAACGGTCGAGTCGAATTCATGCTCGATACTAAACATGCCTGCAGACTGCCGATGGTGCGCAGGTTATGCAACCCGCCGATACCGAATATCCGGTCTGGAACACGGTTGGGACGCGGGATAATGTGCCGTTCCGATGCATTAACTCGAAAGGCTTGCTCATGCGGCAGTTCGCCCTGCTTATGGTTTTTGTTCTCGCTGGTTGCGATGTGCCGCAGCCGGTTGCCGTGCCGCCACAACAACCCAGCCGGGTGACGCTGAACGCGCAGGCCGCACCGCGGGATTTTTACGCGGTCAGACAGGCAGTAGGAACCCAGGCGCGCGCCGAATGCCTGCGGCGGACCAGCGGCGCGAATTGCGATTTTCAGATCGGGATTGATCCCAACACGCGCGCTCAGGCCAACGCGTATCAAACTCTTGATAAGCAAGGCAGACCTGTGATCATTTTCACGCAGGCCCTGATCAACTCGGCGCGCAATGGCGATGAACTGGCCTTTGTCATGGGCCATGAAGCCGCGCATCACATCAGGGGCCACATCGCCCGCCAGAACCAGAACGCGGCGGCCGGCGCCCTTATCTTTGGGCAGCTTGCGGGCATAACTGGTGGCGGTTCGGCCTCGATCGAAGCGGCGCAACAGCTGGGGGCCGTAGTGGGCGCGCGCAGCTACTCAAAAGAGTTTGAGCTGGAGGCCGATCAGCTGGGCACAATCATCACCTACAATGCCGGATACAATCCGCTGATCGGGGTTTACTTCTTTGATCGCATTCCCGATCCCGGCGACCGGTTCCTCGGTACACATCCGCCGAATGCGCAGCGCGTCGATATCGTGCGCCGGACCGCCGCGCAGGTGGGTCTGGTGCAGTGACCAAAGTTACCCGGCTGGGCGTCATTCTGACCGATCGCGGCTCGAAATACGCTGTATCGGGTGCCGACGTCTCCAGCCGGGACGATGTGAACGCGGTGCTGGACGAATTGAAAGCCGACCGCGCCTACGCCAAGGCCACCCACAATACCTGGGCTGCGGTGCTTCCGTCCGGGGCGCTCAAGGCGGATGACGGCGAATCCGGCGCGGGTATGGTGATCTTGCGGATGATGGAACGGGCGGAACTTGAAAACCACGTGATCATCGTGACGCGCTGGTATGGCGGCAAAAAGCTGGGCGGCGACCGGTTCCGCCGGGTTCAGGACGCCACCCGCGCCTATCTGGATCACGTCGGATCCGAACCTTGACCTGTATCAAGGGCGATAACTGCGTCAGCGTCTAATCTCCGTGCCACGCGCGACAGAAAGGACACGCCATGTCTGATCGAGACAAGTTCCGAAAACATGCCGAATTGGTGGACAGGATGGCCGCCGTGCAGGGCATCGACCTGCAGGAAACCGCCATTCAGGGCAAGTTGAGCATCGACGACATTTCTGACGTCGTCCTGCGGTGCAGCGACTGCCCCAATCCAGAACACTGCACGAAACTGCTGGCCGAGTTGAGCCAGTTGGACCACGTGCCGGAATATTGTCGCAACAAGGACCTGTTCAAGGACCTGAAATTCTGACCCCGGATGCCAATGCCCAAGCTCGGAAAAGTCATGACCCATCTTCGCCTCGTTATGCGGATGGGGCGGGCGACGGGAACCGATATCGTCGAGGCGCATAACGAAGGACGGCTCAGTCAAGCGGATTGGGCGGCAATGGTCACAACCTGCCGTGCCTGCGAATCAGTGGGCCGGTGTCAGCACTTGCTGGACGAACACGATCAGCTGGACGGTGCCCCGGAAACCTGCCCCAACCGCACCCGGTTATGGGCGCTGAGGCAGCAGCAGACAGAGGAAGAATGATGGCCCAGATTCCGCTTGGCGACATCGAGAAACATTTTTGGCTCACCCGATCCGTGGCGCGCTGCATGGGGCTGTCTCTGTCCGAGGCTATGGCAGAGGGCCGCATGAGCGAACAGGGCTACGCCGAACTGGTCACGCGCTGCCGCGCCGCCCACTGTCAGGCCGCATGCGAGCACTGGCTGGCCGCGCAACAATGCCGGGCGCAAGCGGCTCCCGATTTTTGCGCCAATGCCGAAACTCTCGACAATCTGCGGTGATCAGAGCTTGGAATGCGAGCCGTCACACAGCGGCTTCTTTCCAGAATGCTTGCACCCGCAGAAGAACACTTTCTTGTCGGCCTCGGCTGTAAATTTCACCGGCGAAAAGCCTGTGTCCTTGTGCGACCCATCGCAAAACGGCTGTTTCTTGGACCGCCCGCAGGCGCACCAGAAATAGGTTTTGCCTTCAGTAACTTCGATCGGAAAAGGCCCTTTTTGTGCAATCTGGGGCGCGTCTGACATGTGGCTCTCCCTGCTGGCTGACACCTCATGTTGAGAATAGCGGGCGTTTTGGGAATTGGTAGGGGGTGTCGACGGCAACCTTCCGCCAGCGCCGGGGGCGCAAAGAATCCCGTGATTGCAATGTGGTAATGCCGCTCCTATCCTGATCGCACGCCCAAAGCGCTTTTGGGAATAAAAGTTGTCGACAAAAAAGGATTGAAGGACATGAAACTGAAACTCGCGGCCCTTTGTGCAATCACCGTCGTTCTGACCGCCTGCTCGCAGCAGGAAGAGCCGACACCGGTCTATGTCCAGCCCAGCTATGACAAGTATGGCGCACCCAGCTGCTCGGCAGGTTATCAGCTGGCAACCACCGAAGCTGGTGAAACCGTCTGCGCACCAGTAACGCAATAACTTCCCAAGTGGGCGGTCCATAAGGGCCGCCCCTTTTCACGCCCGAAACGCCTAGTTGGCGGTGGCGCGTTTCAGCGCATCCGCTATCTGCGCCGTCGGAACGCCGATGCTGACGGGGGGATCATTCGCGGCGACGCCGGACAAAACCCCGATCACCATCATCTCCCCGTCTATCTCGACCAGCAGGGGCGCACCGGAATCCCCGGACATCGCCGCACATCTCTGCAACAGAAGGCTGTCCTGCGACCGTGGTTCACCGCAGTTCCACTCGACGCTCAGCACGTGCGGCCTGAGACCGGCATAACCTGCCATCAGAAATCCACCTACCGCCAGGCTGCTCTGCTTCTGTTCCTCTATGCCCAGAACCCCCGTTCGCGCGCCTATCGGGTCTTTCAGCACCAGCAGGGCCCAGTCCGAGGCCAACGGAACCTTGAACGCGCGGCTGGTGGTGTCGATGACCGATGGCAGGACGAACCGTTCGACCTCGCTCACCGCCAGAGCCTCGCCGCGCTGATATCCGGCAGCAAAGCGAATGCTTTGCGGCGGTATCCACGTCTTTCGCGCGTGGTTGAACAGACAATGCGCCGCCGTCAGCACGACACGCTCGGCCACCAACGTGCCGGTGCAATGGCTGCGCACCTGAATGCTGGCGAAATTTACCCGCCCGATGGCACGCCATGGCGGTTGGGCGGCATCGACCACCTGACGCCCACGGATCGCCTCGCATCCCTGATCCAGTTGGTCCCCGGCCTGACAGATCGCATTCAGCCCGGGCCGGAACAGCCCTTCGGCCCGCGCCACCGGTGGCCAAAAGCTTGCCGCTAGTCCTAGCGCAGCAAAAGTGAACAGTCGTCGGATCGCCATGCCGGCAGCTTCGCCACGCCCGGATGCAAATGGCAACCCCGCCCGTTGCATCCAAAGCCCTCTCGCGCCAAAGTGACCGCGCGGAGGGTCGATGCGGCAATTCATTGAACATACGAAAAACCGGACAGTCTGGAGCTGGTACGGCCTGGTCGCCACATGGCGCAGCGAATACTCCTTTCGTTCATGGATCTGGGCCAACCTGATCTCGGCGGCGCTGGCGTTCTATTTGCCGATCACTACCGGTGAACGCGCGCTGATCCTGGCGCTGGGTGTTCTGGTTCTGGCCGCCGAGCTGTTCAACACGGCGATCGAACGGGCGGTGGATCACACCTCGACCGATCACCACGAACTGGCGGGGCAGGCCAAAGACGCCGCCAGCGCCGGCGTTGCCCTGACCGCGATTGCTGCGGGCGTGGCCTGGGCGGTTGTGCTGCTAGGGCTGCTATAGGCCCGCTCAGAACCCGTAATAGCGATAGCCCCGGTTGAAACTGTGACTGCGAGCCGGACGGTGTACCGGCGCGTAATACGGATAATACCCATACACGCGGCGCTTGGCGCCTTGGTAACGGCGCGGCGCATACGGTTTACTGTGATGTACGTTCGGCTTGCGCACATGCGGTTTGGGCTGCGGTGCGATGTAATAGCGGTGCACCCGGTGCTTGCTGCGGTCCTGCAGGCTGAGCGCGACGGCCCCCAGCGCAATGAACCCCGCGATAGCGTCGTCACTGTCATGGGCCGAGGCCGGGCTGGCGAGAAGGTTTGCCACCAAAGCCACCACCACGCCGGTCGCCGCAAGTAATGCTGGTTTGAACATGAAAGCCTCCTTTTTCAGGGTCGGCGGACCACGTCAAGGATGGGGGGAGTCGGACCGAAAGGCCAATGAATTCGGGTCACGGTTTGGGGAAAGGCACAGAAGGCAAGAATAGAGAAATGCATCTCACGGACGCTATTTGGCTTCACTGTCGATTTTCACAGGACCATCAAATGAGTGTCAATCGCCCTAAAAACCCTTTGCGAGGCGTACAACTGTCTGACGGATTGACAAAGAATCTCTCGGGGTGATCGAGGCGAAAAAAATCCATTCGTCTAGGCGACCAATTGAATACTTCCTGCTCTTCGTGAGTTTCGATGATAAGCAAGCCATGAAAGTACCATTTCGAATTCAACTTGTAACCCGTTTTTGTTGTGTAGAATGACAGGGCACGGAGTTGGGCAAAGGTACTCACATCGGAATCGATGCCATGCGCGGCGATACAATATGGGTTTCCACCAGACAATAGAATGGCTTTTACGGAGGTGACGCCGACCATCGTGACAGACCAAATCGACACAACTACCGGAAGCAAGAAAACCTTCCAAGCGTATGTTTCCAATTCACGCCCTTTGCGCTTTTGTGACAGAAGCAAAACTGAGGCGACGATAGCGGTGGTTATTGAAAGGTTGTAAATGAGCGCCAAGTTCGATCCTGCGCCGGAAAAAACTGCCAAAGCGATACCAAGAGAAGTCCCGACCAACCCGATCAAAAACGCTCCGCTTGAGGCAACAGCATTTGGAAAGCGCCAACCGGTCACGGCACAAATTTGAGCTAGAAAAAGTGGAACCAGAGGGGCGCAGGATAGTCCCCAATACAGGAGGTAAGCCCACGGTGCACTCCGGGGAGAGTCCACTTCCGGCAAGCTAGTTGGCAGCTGAACAAAACCCAGTGTTATCAATAAGCTGTAAAAAAGGAATTTTCGTTCAAATCTCATGCTTCTTTGCCAAAGGAAAGGATCAGGGCAAGGCAAATGTATCTACGGTGTTTTAATTACCTTGTGGATGCGGGGATTCAATATGTGGGTCAAGGTCAAGGATCGATTTAGAACGCGACAGCCGTCCCCACAAATCATACTCCCCGGCCTCATCAACTGCAACGGCAACGATATCCCCCGGCTTCAACCCCTCGAAGCCTTCATCGATGAACAGGTTTCCGTCGATCTCGGGCGCGTCGGCCTTGGTGCGGCAGGTGGCGGCCTCAGCGTCGACCTCGTCCACGATCACCTCGATGGTCTGGCCCACCTTGGCCGCCAGCTTGGCCTCGGAAATCGCCTGCGCCTTTTCCATGAACCGCTCCCAGCGTTCCTGCTTGACCACGGCAGGCACGTGATCCGGCAGGTCATTTGACCGCGCGCCGTCCACGTTTTCGTACTGAAAACAACCCACACGGTCCAACTGAGCCTCTTCCATCCAGTCCAGCAGGGTCTGGAACTCGGCCTCGGTCTCGCCCGGATACCCCACGATGAAGGTCGAGCGCAGGGTGATGTCGGGGCACACCGAGCGCCACGCGGCGATCTCGTCCAGCGTTTTCGCCGCCGCTGCGGGCCGCGCCATGCGTTTCAACACATCCGGGTGCGCGTGTTGGAACGGAATATCCAGATAGGGCAGCACGTTGCAACCCGCATCCGCCATCAAAGGGATCAACTCGCGCACATGCGGGTAGGGATAGACATAGTGCAACCGCACCCAGGCATCGAACTGTCCAAGTTCTCGCGCCAGATCGGTGATGTGGCTGCGCACCTCACGGTCCTTCCACGGGTTCACGTCATACTTGCGGTCCAGCCCATAGGCCGAGGTGTCCTGTGATATCACCAGCAATTCGCGCACGCCGTTCTCGACCAGCTTTTCAGCCTCGCGCAACACCGCATGGGCCGGACGGCTGGCCAGACGCCCACGCATGTCGGGAATAATGCAGAACTTGCACCTGTGATTGCAGCCTTCGGAAATCTTGAGATAGCTGTAATGGCGCGGGGTCAGCTTGACGCCGCTCGCGGGTAGCAGATCGACAAACGGATTGGGATCGGGCGGCACGGCGGCATGCACCGCGTCCAGCACCTGTTCATACTGGTGCGGCCCGGTGACCGCCAGAATACGCGGATGATGCTCGCGGATATAGTCCGGCTCGGCCCCCAGGCAGCCGGTCACGATCACCTTGCCGTTTTCCACCAGTGCCTCACCGATCGCCTCCAGGCTTTCCGCCTTGGCGCTGTCGAGAAACCCGCAGGTGTTCACGATCACGGCATCGGCCCCTGCATAGTCTGGGGAAATGCCGTAACCTTCGGCGCGCAGCCGCGTCAGAATGCGCTCGCTGTCCACCAAAGCCTTGGGGCAGCCCAGCGAGACCATGCCGATTGTCGGCTGTCCCGCGCGGGGGGCGTCGGTGATCCGGGCGGCGGGCGCCAGGTCGGGGCGGAGGTTTGGCGGGTTCGTGCTCATGGCCGCGCGTATAGAGGTGAAGTGACCCCCATGCAATTGTTGCGCGCGGCCCACCGGCGCGTCATATGCTTTGCATAAGCAAAAAATGGAGCAGGGATATGCGCTGGTTGTGGCGGATCGTTTTCATCCTGATTGCAGTGGTCGGGCTGGTGATCGGCGCGCTGCTGCTGATGCCGGGAGACAAGCTGGGCAAGATCGTCTCCGATCAGATCAAGGCGCAGACCGGTCGCGATCTGACGCTGAGCAGTGATGTCGCTATGTCCTTTTGGCCGGTGCTGGGCATCGAGACCGGCCCCGTGACGTTTGCCAATGCCGATTGGGCCGGTCCTGACCCGATGCTCAGCGCCAGCGCGCTGTCCGTCGGGGTCGATGCGGCTTCGTTGTTGTCCGGGCAGATCAAGATCAAGCAGATCGTGGCCAAGGATCCGGTCCTGCGGCTTGAATTCGCGGAGGGGCGGGGCAATTGGCAGTTCAGCCCGGCGCCCAGCCGGACGTCCGAGGGTGGCTCTGGCGCGCCCGATACTTCGGTTGCCCGTCAGGCGGTGACGCTGGACCAGCTTCGTCTCACCAACGCGCGGCTGGTCTATGTCGAGGATGGTGCGGCCCGCTTCGACTTCAACATGGTGGACCTGACCGCCAGCTGGCCATCTGCAGATGCGCCGCTGAGCGTGCAGGCCAGCAGGGGCGGCGTCGAAGCGGACCTGGAAATCGCGGATCTCCCGGCTTTTGGCACAGGTGCCGCGACCGCATTGAAGAGCGTTGTGACAGCACCGGGCGGCAACGCCACTTTTTCCGGATCGGCCAACATTGCTGGCGAGGTATCCGGGACGATCCGGATCAATACCTCGGACAGTACAAGGTTTCTGGCGGCACTTGGTCGGCCCGATACGCGCCTCCCCAAGGGGCTGGGGCAAGCGGTAGATGTCATCGCTCAGGCGACCTATACCCAGGATGGCCGACTGGCCCTGCGCGACCTCAACGTCAGTCTCGACCAGAACAGTTTTGCCGGCGAGGCCGATATCCTTCTCGGTGACCTGCCGAAGGTTACCGCAAGGCTCCGCACCGGCCATCTCGATCTGACGCAGATCGGCTCCGCCGGTCAGCACGCTGGCGGATCGGCAGGTGGTGGCGCGAATGGATGGTCGAAATCTACCATCGACGCATCCCCTCTGGCCTTGGCGAACGGCACGCTCCGACTCGACGCCGAGGCGATTTCGGTTTTGGACCTGAAGATGGGGCAAAGCAGTGTGGCACTGACACTCGATCGCTCGCGCGCCGTATTGAAGATGGACCCGGTCACGTTGTTTTCCGGCAAACTGACCGGTGAACTTGTTGCCAACAACCGTAACGGTCTGTCGGTCGCAGGCAAGTTGGCGGGTCGGGACATCGACGCGCAACAGGCTCTGTCAACCCTGGGCGGTATCAATCGCCTGTCGGGGTTGGCATCGACGGAGCTGGAATTTTTGGGCGAGGGCCAAAGTGAAGATCAGATCATGCGCTCGCTTTCCGGAAACGGGCGCATCGATATGGGGCGCGGGGTCATTTCAGGGATAGATCTGGACCGCTTGATGACATCCGGAACCGGGTCGGGGGGCACCACCTTATTCAACAGCCTGACGGCCAGTTACACCATTGACCAAGGAAACCTGTTCAACCGGGATCTGTTGCTGCAACTGGACAATTTTCGCGCCGATGGCGAAGGACGCGTCGGATTGGGCATGCGGGATCTTGACTATCTTTTCACCCCGGTTGCCCTGCGCGCCAATGCCGGAGAGGGGCTTGCAATTCCGGTTCGGATCGTGGGTCCCTGGGCCAACCCCGAGATCCGGCCGGATCTGAGCCAGGTGATCGAGGCCGCGACTGGCAAGAATATCAAGGATGTCGAAACACAGGCAAAGGACCAACTGCGCCAAAAGCTGAGCGAGGAACTCGACACTACCGTGACCGAAGACCAGAACATCGAGGAGTTGATCAAGGACCGGCTGGAGAACGAGACCAAAAAAGGCCTGCTCAAGCTGCTGGGTGTGGACTAGGGTGTGCTGTCTCCGTCGCGGCAGGCCACGCCCCCCCCCGGGGGTTGTTCGAACCAGAAAGAAACAGGAGGCGTCCTTGCTGCTTTCCGGTGTCAAATACCCCGGAGCGCGAAGCGGAGCCTCGCAGAAAGTTTCAGATCTTCTGATCGTACTCGCCGACGCCGGGTTCCGTGCGGATCACCGCATCGATGTCGGCAAAGATCGAGCGCATCTCATCCTCGCTTTCGCTGCTTTCGCACACGACCACAAGGTTGGGTGTGTTGGATGACGCTCGCACCAGTCCCCAACTGCCATTATCCAGGATCACGCGCGCGCCGTTGACGGTAACCACTTCCTTGATTGCACGCCCGGCAAAGGTTTCGCCAGCGCCATGCTTGGCGACCAGCTTGTCCACCAGCCGGTTGAGAATTTCGTATTTTTCGGTATCCGACGCATAGGGCGACATTGTGGGGGTCGACCACGTCTTGGGCAGCGCCTTTCGCAGATCCGACATGGATTTGCCGGGGTTGCGGTCAAGCATCTTGCAGATCTCGACCGCCACGCGCATGCCGCAGTCATAACCACGCCCCACCGGCTCCGCCAGAAAGTAGTGCCCCGATTTTTCGAACCCGGCCAGCGCGCCGATCTCTTTCACGCGCCGTTTCATGTGGCTGTGGCCGGTTTTCCAGTAATCCGCCGTCACGCCGTTTTTGCGCAGCTCGGGGTCCGAGGCGAACAGGCCGGTCGATTTCACATCCGCCACAAAGGTCGCACCTGGATGCAGCTTTGACAGGTCGCGCGCCATGATCACGCCGACCTTATCGGCGAATATCTCTTCGCCCTCGTCGTCCACCACACCGCAACGGTCGCCGTCTCCGTCAAAGCCCAACGCCAGATCGGCGCCCGACGCTTTCACCGTGGCTGCCATGTCATGCAGCATCTCCATCGCTTCGGGATTGGGATTGTAGTGCGGAAACGTGTAATCCAGCCGGTTGTGGCTGGGCACCACCTCGACCCCCATCCGCTGGAAGATTTCGGGCGCAAAAGCCGATGCCGTGCCGTTGCCCGTGGCACAGACCACCTTGAGCGGACGCGACATGCGGAAATCGCCAACCAGATCGTCAATATAAGCCTCTTTCACGCCATCCACGAACTCATAGGACCCGCCCGAACGCGCCATGCCTTCGCCGTTCAGCACGATGTCGCGCAACTCGGTCATCTCGTCAGGGCCGTGGGTCAGGGGACGGTCAAAACCCATCTTCACCCCGGTCCAGCCGTTGGGGTTGTGGCTGGCAGTCACCATCGCCACCGCGGGTACATCCAGGTGAAATTGGGCGAAATACGCCATCGGTGACAGGGCCGGTCCGATGTCCTTGACCTGTATCCCGGCCTGGATCAGCCCGAGGATCAGCGCATTCTTGATCGCCAGAGAATAGTCGCGATAGTCGTTGCCCACCGCGATTACCGGCGCAATCCCGTGCTTGTGCATCTGAGTGCCCAGGCCAAGGCCCAGAGAGGTCATGCCCGGCAGATTGATTTCTTCGGGGTATTTCCACCGCGCGTCATATTCGCGAAAGCCTGTCGACCTGATCATCGCGTCCCGCAGAAAACTCCAGGTGTTCGGTGTCACTTCGGTAATGGGTTTGCTCATGGGTAATCTCTTGGTTCAAATCCGGATCGGGTTGGCTTTGGCCAGCGTATCAAAGCGCATCAGGGTGGCAATCAGTTGCGGCATTTGATCCAGAGGGATCATGTTCGGCCCGTCCGACGGCGCGTTGTCCGGGTCCTGAT
>NZ_JBXWQW010000073.1:0-14171 GCF_059612585.1 Ruegeria sp. YKSF57
TCATCATCCTGTAGGACCGGAGAAGCGAACCAGACCTTCGCCACTTCAAGATACTCGACACTCGACGATATTTCCGGGAGGGCGGTCTTTTTCGTGTTTCCGATGTTCAGGCAAAAATACTCGCCTTCAACGGGCGTCTTCCGGTCGAACTGGAACAGCCGGGTGGGATACAGCCCGCCTTGCCCAAGATCGAATTGACGCAAGACCTCTGCGCATTGCGAAGACACGACCCAAAAAGGGCCAACGCGAAACAGGTGTGGTTGGCGTTTATGTATCATGTCCTTGTAGTCGCCATACATCTCCTTGGCGAAGCTTTCCGGCGGCAACGGTTCACCCCTGTTAATACGATCCAGGATGTCGAACGAGAGTTCCTCGTCACGTAGTGTGATATCACTTGTAAAGAACTTGTAGATGCTCGAATCGAACCCCGCCAAGCTCGCCCAGATACTTGAATTCTCTTCTGACACTAATTTTCCATGCGATTACTATAACGAACTCTGCCCGACGATAGTTCAATCAAATCCGTCATTCAAACCAGACAATTCGTCTGATCCGACCACTACGTCAACGCGCGCTTTTTTCGACCCGGCAAATGTGCTGTAGTCCCTCACATGATCGGGGGAGATATGCGGCGCAGCAAGGGTATCAACAGATGGTTCACCGGCCTCTGCCTCACCTTGGCGTTGGGGGCCTGTGGAGAGAAATCCTATAACGAAATTGCCATCATGCCGCCGCCAACGGTTTATGAGGGCGGCACGCTTGATCCTTTCACCACCGCCACCGCGCGTCAAAAGGCCGAGCGGGCCAAGCTGTTCTATGCCACCGACCGCCGCGTCGCCGGACCCGATGACGCCTCGGATCATTATGCCAACGACCGTGGGATCGTGCTGCGCACCGGGACGGTGGATGTGGCGATGACCCCGCCTGCGGGCGATTGGGAGACCCTGCGCCGGATCTCGACCGGGCAGGACGACACCCAACGCACGCTTTCCGTCGTTTCGGCGCAGGAATTCGGGCCGATGTCGTTTTCCATCTCGGACGATACGGGGGAGGAGATCGACCCGGCCGAGGCCGCCCGCGCCGCGCGCGATTTTGCCCGCGCCATCAATCGGCAACTGTCGCTGTCGGGCAGTCGCGATGTGGTGATTTATGTGCACGGCTATAACGTCGATTTCGAATACCCCACGCTGGTGGCGCGCGAGTTGCAGCACTATCTGGGCTATCGCGGCGCTTTTCTCAGCTACAACTGGCCCGCCACGCCCAACCGTCTGGCCTATTTCCGCGACCTTGAGACCGCCAGCGCCACGCGTCGAAACCTGCGCGAACTGATCGAGTTCCTGACCACCCAAACGCAGGCGCGGCGGGTGCACCTGATCGGCTACAGCGCCGGATCGCGGCTGGTGTTCGAAGCCGCCTATCAGATCGCCCTATTGGATGACGGGCGCGCCCGGCTGGGGCAGGTGGTGCTGATCGGCAGCGACCTCGATCGGCTCTATTTTACCAACGCATTGGCCGACGGCCTGCTTGACGGCATGGACCAGTTGTCCATTTACATGTCCGGCAGCGATGCGGCATTGGGCATGTCCGAGTTCGTCTTTGGTCGGAACCGCCTTGGGCAAACGGCAGGGAACGAGGCTATGCCAGACTGGCTGAGGCAGAAATTGCTTGCCGAAAACCGCCTTGCCCTGATCAACGCTTCTGACGCTCCGGGGGCGGACGCGGGCAACGGGCACTGGTATTTCCGCTCGGCCCCCTGGGCCAGCAGCGATATCCTGCTAACCCTCAGCAGCGGCGCGCTGCCGGCATCACGCGGCCTTGTCCGGCCACGAGGCAGCGCGGTCTGGCAATTCCCGCAGGACTACCCCGACCGGCTACGCGCCCTACCGCTCCTCAACTGACACGCATCCCGACTTCAGGAGAGACCATCCGCCATGTCTGATACGCCGCTACCTTTTGACTATCTGTCCGACGCACACCTTGCCACCCTGAACATTCCCGCAAACGAGATTGCGGACTGTATCGAACAGGCCTTGCGGGATCAGGCCAAGGGGCAACTGTGGACCGCGCCCAAGGCGGCGATTATTCCCGGCGACGGGCGTTACGTGATGGCGACGCTGGCCGTCGCGGACGCACCGCCGGTCATTGCCGTCAAGGCGGTGATGGTCAGCCCAGACAATCCCGGGCGCGGCCTGCCTGCGATCAACGGCTCTATCATGCTGCTCGACAGCCAGACCGGTGCGTTGCGGGCGGTGACTGATGCGGGATGGGTGACGGCGGTGCGTACAGCAGGTCTTAGCGCCGTGGTGGCGCGCCGATTGGCCAACCCCGCCTCGAAAACCGTGGCCTTTGTCGGCGTCGGGGTGCAGGCGCGCAGCCACATCGACGCCTTTGCCGAGCTGTTTCCGCTGGCCGAGGTGCGCGCCTTTGGCCGCACCCCGGCCAACGTCGAGGCGTTCTGCGACTACGCCCGCGGCAAGGGCCTGACTGCACAGGTCGCCACCAACCCGCGCAAGGCGTTGGAGGGGGCGGATATCGTCGTCACATCGGTTACCCTGAACTACGAGATCGAACCCTTTCTTGATGCGAACTGGCTCAAGCCCGGCGCCTTTGCGGCTGTCACCGACCTGGCCTTGCCGTGGCAACCCAGTGGGATGTCCGCCTTTGGCGCGATCTATGTCGATGACCAGCAGCAAGAGGCGGCGATGGAAAAACCGATGGTCGCACCCGGCCTGATCTCGGGAGATCTGTCTTCGCTGGTTGCAGGCATTACTTCGGACGGCTTCGATCCGGCGCGCCGGACCGCATTCGTGTTTCGCGGGTTGGCCATAGGCGATCTGGCCGTGGCCGCATTCGCGTATCAATGCGCGGCGCCCTAAAACGCCTGAAATCGCGAGACCAGCCGATGGGAAACACACTATGACCTTCAGCAACAAGGACAAGATCCGCGCTCTGCTCAAAAGCATCAAAACCGGCGATCCCGGACCTGTCGCCGTGGTGAACGAGAAGAAATACATCCAGCACAACCCGCAGACCCACGAAGGCAGCGAAGGGCTTGCAGCACTGTTCAAGCGGCTTTCCGAAACTTCGCCCCGCGTCAATGTCGTGCGCGCATTCGAGGACGGGGATTTTGTGTTCGGGCACACCGAATACGACTTCGCCACCTCCCGGGTCGGGTTCGAGGTGTTCCGCTTTGAGAGCGGCCAGGCGGTCGAGCATTGGGACAATATCCAGCCACGGCAAGGTCCCAACCGATCTGGCCGCAGCATGGTGGACGGCCCGGTCGAGGCCACGGATATCGATCGGACCGAGGCCAACCGCGATCTGGTCCGGCGCTTTGTCGATCATATCCTTATTGGCCGCAATCTCGCTGATCTGGTGGATTATGTCGATAACGCGTTGATCCAGCACAGCCCGGTGATGGATGATGGCTCAGCAGCCCTGCGCGCCGCACTGAACGAGCGCGCAGACGGCGCGCTTGCAATCCAATACTTCCGTAATCACCGCCTGCTCGCCGAAGGCAATTTCGTCCTGTCTGTCTGCGAAGGTTATCTCCGGGGCGAGCATACGTCTTTCTATGATCTGTTCCGGGTCGAAACGGGCAAGATTGCCGAGCATTGGGACACTATTGAAACCGTTCCACCCTGCGAGGCCTGGAAGAACGACAACGGCAAATGGTGAGTGTTAGCGGTTTTGACTGTCTATAGAAAACTGGTCTGACGGAGGGCCTGAAATTGTATTGATGACAAGACACGCTGTCATTGCCGCGTTTCCGGCGTTTCTCGCACCTCGCGCTCGGCCTGCACACGTGCTTTGAACTTGCCCAAGATGACGTCCAATATGCGGAGCCGCGGACGGCCCGGTGATGCGCCCCTCCTTGAGTTGCCTGATCCGCACTGTGCTTATTGACGGAAATCGCAGATGCCTATGCGTCTCATGACTGGATAGGTTTTCACCCGTTTTTTATTGCTGGCTTGGGAGTAAAAAGCGACAGCGGATTGCCAGTGATCCGCCGCCTTGTACGTGTGTCACAATTCACCCGACCGGGGACCCTTGGAAACAAGTTTCCACGCCATCGCTCAGACTGCGTGCCAAACTTGGCCATCATGGTTTTGCGGCACATTCCAGGTCGCGGTCGGAAAGCATATTTCCTATTTGTTGCAGTTCTGTGGCTAGCTGGTCGACAAACGCTGCCGCCAATGCCGAAGGCGGCCGGTGGGCGGGTTGCAGAATTGAAACTGCCAATGAAACTCGTGGACGAAAAGGCCGGAATACAACTGGCCTGACGACGGGGTGAGCAAGAAAATAACCGGCGGCTGTTATCGGATCACATACACAATAGCACAAACCCTTCTCAACAAGGGCGAACGCAGGGTTGAATGTTCGCAGTTCGAAACGGTGCACAAACTCCGCCTTTTGCGACTTGAAAGCAGATTGAGTGGCCAGCAGGTTCGGGTGCCCTTGCTGAAGCGCGGCCATCGGTTTGCCCGACAGCGCCCGGGCTTCAATTGCTGGCATGCGTGCCAACGGGTCGTCCGCCGGTAAGGCACAAACGCATTCGAGATCGAAATCCCGTGTAATCAGGGCAGGCGAAGGTGAAGGTGTTTCCGCCAGGCCAATGTCGTATTGCTGCGAGGATATCCACTCTTCAATGACGGAGGAAGCGCGCATCATCAGTGACGCGCTCACATCGGGCTTGTCGGCCAGAAACCGGGCGAGCAATTGGGGCATCAAAAGGCTGGAAGCCGCCGGCATGCAGGCAATGTTAAGACGGCCCTTTGTCAAAGCACCGATTTCACGCATTGTTCGCGTGGACAATGCCAGTCGGTCCAAAATGGCTTCGGCCTCGTCAGTGAAGTATCGAGCCTCGGGTGTTGGAACCATCTTGCCCCGCTGTCTGTGAAACAGGGCGATTTGCATTTCAGCCTCCAGATTCGCGATCAAGGCGCTAACGGCGGGTTGTGTGCGCCCCATCGTCCGCGCTGCTTCGGTGACAGAACCGCTGCGCATGACTTCTCGAAAGGCCTGAAGCTGGCGAAAGCTGATATTCATGGGCGTTGATTTTCCTGATATTTGCTTGAAGATATAAAGTAACTTTATTCTATTATCAATTTTATCGTTTTGACTTGATGATCTGTACTCGCAAGGTTCGCCCCCACGGAAGCACAGAATGCGCTTCGCGTTACGGAGGGGGAGATGGACCGTTTTTCGAGTATAGTTCTGACAGCGCTGATCTGTCTGGTGGCTCTTGGTCAATTCGTGCAGGTGATCACCCGTTATGTGCTGGAAATTCCAGTGATGGGGCTGGAAGAAAGCCTGCTTTATCCGACGCTCTGGCTTTATATGCTTGGGGCGGTCAACGCGTCACGCGAGAACACACATATCCGGGCCAATGTGCTTGAGATCTTCCTCAAGACCGAACGCCAGCACAAGATTCTCGCCATCGTAGGCGAGATCATCAGCCTGATCGTGGGGCTGTGGCTGACCATGTGGGCGTGGGACTATGCAAAATACTCGATTCGAGTCTGGCGCGAAAGCCCAACGCTGTATTTGCCGACCTTCTATGTCGATATCGCTCTGTTTGCAGGGATGGTGTTGATGATGCTGTTCACAGTCTGGCACCTGGCGATGCATCTCAAGGCTGTCCTTTCGCCCGATTTCACTCCGCAAAAGGACTCCTGAACATGATTGAGATTGCTCTTTTTGCGGTGCTGGTTCTGGTCATTCTGCTGACACTCGGTGTACCGCTGCCTTACTGCTTTGGTGCCGGGTTGATGGTGATGTATTACGCCGGCGATGTGGTGATGAAAGGCAATATGCTTTGGGGATTCCAGCAACTGGGCAACCCTGTTCTGTTGGCCATCCCGTTGTTTGTACTGGCCGGAACGATCATGAGCGTATCTGGTATCGCTGCCAGCTTGCTGAACTTCGTGAACATCTTCATCGGTCACCTGCGTGGTGGTCTGGGCGTCGTTGCAACCGTGTCCTGCGCGCTGATCGGGGCGATTTCCGGCTCGGGCTTGACCGGCGTTGCCGCCATCGGCCCGCTGCTGATCCCCGAGATGGAAAAACAGGGCTATCCTCGCGCATACGCAACCGCCTTGATCGCCAACGCGTCTCTTTTGGGTCTGTTGATCCCGCCTTCGGTGACAATGATCGTTTATGGCTGGGTCACGGACACCTCGATCCTTGCCTGCTTTCTGGCCACGCTGGGCCCCGGCCTGCTGATCATGACGAGCTTTTCGATCGTCAACATTCGCATGGCGCGCAAGTTTCCGTTGCAACTGAACGAACCGCTGAAAGGGCAGGAGTTCGTTTCCGAGGCCACGCAGCGCGGCCTGAAAGCCACACCTGCGCTACTGATGCCAGTTATCATTCTTGGTGGCATCTATGGCGGCATAATGACCCCGACCGAAGCTGCTGCGGTAGCTGTAATCTATGCGATCCCTGTGGGTTTTCTGATCTACAAAGGACTGGATATGCGTACCTTTTTGGGTGCGGGCAGGGAAGCCGCCACATCCGTCGGCGCCATCATGCTGATGATCCTGTTCTCGATGATCCTCAGCCAGATGTTCGTTCTGGAAAGCGTGCCGCAGGCGATTGTGCAGGCGATCTTCTCGATCACTGAAAACAAGGCGCTTCTGCTGATCCTGATCAATATCCTGTTGTTTCTGGTCGGCATGGTCGTCAATGACGTCACCGCCATCATCCTGATCGCGCCACTGCTTCTGCCGTTGATGCAGGCCATCGGCGTCAGTCCGATCCAGTTCGCGGCGATCATGGGCGTCAACACGGCCATGGGCGGCGTGACGCCACCCTATGCTTCGATCCTCTACCTTGGTGCACGTATCGGACAGGTCCCTGTGACCCGCGTGATCCGTCCTGCCATGACTCTCATCCTGCTGGGCTATCTGCCGGTGGTGTTCCTGACCAGTTTCTGGCCGGACCTGTCGATGTGGCTGCCCCGCTTCTTTGGCTACTAAGCCGCAAATTTCATCACTCACGGAGGAGCAAAACCCAATGATGAATTTCCTGAAGTCCACGGCGATGGTCGCCGCCGTACTGGCCACCGCCGGCATCGCCGCCGCCGATACTCTGAAGGTCAGCCATATTCGACCTCAAGGTGCGACTATCGACAACGAACTGCGCGCTTTCGCCGAAGAGTTGAAGACGGCGACCGACGGTTCGCTGGAACTCAATCTGTTCCCGGCCTCGGCGCTTGGCGACTATACCTCTGTTCAGGAACGGATTTCAGTTGGCGCCATCGACATGGCGGTGCAGCCTGCCGCGACTGCCGTCGATCGCCGCATGCAGATTTCGGCCTTTCCATATGTCGCTGCAAACTGGGCCGAAGCGAAAAATATCTACGGGCCCGGCGGCGCGATCTATGACGCGATGAAAGAGCTCTATGCCAAGCAGGACATCACCATGCTGGCCGCCTATCCGGTGTATTTCGGCGGTGTCGCGCTGAACACCGAAGCGGTCGATCCCGGCAACCCGACCTCGGCCAAGGGTATCAAGGTGCGTGTGCCCGGTATCAAGAGCTTCCAGCTGACCGCCGACGCGCTTGGCTACATCTCCTCGCCGATCCCCTTCTCCGAGGCCTTCACCGCCGTGCAGACCGGTGTGGTTGACGGCGTCGTCGGTTCGGGTGCCGAAGGCTACTATGCCTCGTTCCGCGATGTGACCACCACCTATGTGCCGGTGAACACCCACTTCGAGGTCTGGTATATGATCATCAACACGGAAGCCCTGGCCAACCTCAGCGACGCAGACCGTGCAGCGTTGGAGATTGGTGCCAAGGAATTCGAAGCGAAACGCTGGGAAACCGCCGAGGCCGACCAGTCTGCGTTTGAGCAGAAGCTGGCCGACAATGGCGCCACCATCGTCAAATTGAGCGATGAAGAACTGGCCGCAACCGCCGCTCATGTGCGCGAAGCGGTCTGGCCGCAGGTCCTGGAAGACGTTGGTCAGGAATGGGGCCAGTCCATTCTGGACAAGATCGGCAACTAGGGGCCCTCAGTCGCTCGTCGGGAAAAGGGCCGTCTCCCAGCCCTTTTCCCTTTTCATGCATAAAACGGAGCCTCCCATGTTTCAGTCGCTGCGTCAGCCCGATGGCGTACGGGTCCGAATTGTTGTGAACGGGCGTGAGGTCGAGGCCGTGCCGGGACAGTCGGTCTGGTCGGCCATGGCTCTGGACGGCCAGACCGTGACACGGCATGCCGCATTGTCCGGTGAAATGCGCAGCGCCTATTGCGCCATGGGTGTGTGTTTTGAATGCATGGTCGAAATTGACGGTCTTCCCAATCAGCAGGCCTGCTTGCGGCAGGTGGCCGAGGGGATGGTGGTGACAACGCAAAATATTACCGAAGAGTCCGAGGTCGGCGATGCGGGCGTTTGATTGCGCGATCATCGGTGCTGGTCCTGCTGGCATGGCAGCAGCCATTCGACTGGCGGAAAGCGGTGCCAATGTTGCTGTTTTAGATCGCGCATCGCGGCCTGGCGGCCAGATCTATCGGTCCGTCGCCGATAGCCCGTTACCGGAAGCAAGCCTGTTGGGCGCGGACTATACTGACGGGGCTGGCCTTGTCGCCGCGTTCGAGCGCAGTTCCGTCACTTATTGCGCGAGGGCGGATGTCTGGCACGCGGGCGATGACGGTCGAATTCTGTTTTCACAAGAAGGCAAAACCAAGGAACTGAATTGCCGCGAGATGTTGCTTTGCCCCGGAGCGATGGAACGACCGATGCCAATTCCCGGATGGACCCTGCCAGGTGTAATGACCGCAGGTGCTGCACAGGTGATGCTGAAATCGGATGCAATGGTGGCCAATGGCGCAATCTTCGCAGGTTCCGGCCCGCTACTTTATCTGATCGTCGCGCAATATCTGCGGCTTGGTGTGCCGGTGGTGGCATTGGTCGATACCACTCCACGCGATCATTTCCTTGAGGCACTTCCACGTTTGCCTCGGGCCTTGCGCAGCTTTCCAATGCTGCAAAAGGGGATTGGGCTGCTGCGCGAGATACGGCGTAGCGGTATCCGAACATTTCGCGGTGCGCGTGATCTTTGCGTACTGGGTGATCAGCGGGCATCGGGCCTGCGTTTCTCCAGCGGAGGAGGTAGCCGCGAGATTGCCGCCGGCACCGTTTTTCTGCACCACGGAGTGCAGCCGAACCTGAACATAACCCTCGCGATGGGATTGAAACATCGCTGGAATTCCGACCAGCTTTGTTGGCAGGTCGATACAGATGCCTTTGGCCAAAGTTCGGTGCCACATGTTTCCGTTGCAGGCGACGGCGCGGGCATCATTGGCGCCGACGGCGCGCGTCTGGCGGGTCGTCTGGCGGCGCTCAACATCCTGTGCCGGTTGGGTCTGTTGTCGGAGCCGCAAAGAGACCGCGCGGCAGCTCCGGATCTGGCCGCGTTGGCCGTACTGCGCCCCTTCCGTGCCTTCATTGACAAGCTTTATCGCCCGTCGAACGCGTTGCGCCTGCCACAGGACCCGGACACACTTGTCTGTCGGTGCGAAGAGCAAAGCCTCGCCCAACTCCGGGCGGGGTTTGATCTGGGCGCGCGTGACCCCAATGCCTTGAAATCATTAACTCGATGCGGGATGGGGCCGTGCCAGGGCCGTCAATGCGGTCATACCGTGGCGGGGCTGCTGGCAGAATGGCGCGGGGCGCCACCGGAAGACGTGGGTTACTATCGTTTGCGCAGCCCGCTGCGTTTGCTGACCCTCGACGAACTCAGCCATTTTGGCACTCTTCAGGCGAAGGGCAGCAAATGAAAGCGGATGTTCTGATTGTTGGGGGTGGCATTCAGGGGTGCGCTACCGCTTTTCATCTTGCCCGTTCCGGCGTGTCTGTCATCGTCGTTGAAAAGGACTATGTCGGTCGGCATGCATCTGGCGTGAATGCGGGCGGTGTCCGGCTATTGGGTCGCGACATGGCCGAAGTGCCGCTGTCCATAGCCTCGATGATGATGTGGCAGACATTGGATGAGGAACTTGGCCATGACACCGGGTTTCGCCGCCAGGGCCTGATCAACATTGCGGCGGACGACGCCGACATGACCAAGCTTCGCATTCGTGAAGACAAAATGCGCGCAGCGGGTTTTAGACACGAGCGGATCATTTCCCGCCAGGAGTTGATGGATCGTTTGCCGAACGTAAACCCGGATTGTGTCGGAGGGGCGACGTCAGATTTTGACGGTTACGCCATCCCTTACAAGGCGACCAGCGCTTTCCGTTTGCGCGCGGAACACCTTGGTGTCCGATTTGTCGAAGAAGAAGAATTGCTTGGCTTGCGTCGTGTCGGTGACGTCTGGCTGGCGCAAGGGTCAACCATTCGATTCGAAGCCGATACTGTCGTCAATTGTGCCGGAGCATGGGCCGACCGTATCGCTTTGATGATTGGCGACAACGTTCCGCTTAGCCATGCCGCGCCGATGCTGATGATCACGGCGCGTATGCCGCAATTCGCCAAGCCGGTTGTTGGGGCGGTCAGTAGACAGTTGAGTTTCAAACAGTTTGAAAACGGCACCGTCCTGATCGGGGGTGGGGCTAAGGGGTTTGCCGACCGTTCTGCAAACCGCACTCGTCTAGATTATTCCAAACTGGCCGAGGCTGCCCGAACCACGGCGGAGTTCTTTCCGATCATGCGCCGCGCCGCGATCAACCGCATGTGGGCTGGGTTGGAAGCGTATATGCCAGATAACTTGCCGGTAATTGGAGCTGCGGTGAATGCTGATCGCGCGTTCCACGCCTTTGGGTTTTCGGCCCATGGATTTCAGCTGGGTCCCGTGATCGGCAAGGTCATGTCGGATCTGGTTCAGACAGGCAAATCGGAGTTTCCGCTCGATGCTTTCCGAATCGACCGTTTTGACCGAAAGGTCTTGTGAGGTGGTTTCGAATTCTGCATCTTGCGCCACGCGATCATGGCGGTGCTAAAGCCACGCGATAGTCATGCCGACGTGCTGAATAACAACATCATTCTGTCACAACCATACAATGCCGTCGCAAGCGAAAAATGAGTGGCGCCCCTTAGAAACCTGTCGACAAATTTACCCGAGCGCGAGAAAATCTGTATGGGGCTTCTTGTCTGGCGGCTAACTCTGCGATTCAATTGAGACATGTTTGATCAGATTTCTCGTCGTGCATTTCTGACCGGTTTGGGGGCGGCGCTGAGTCCGGTTGCCGGGTGGGCAAAGGCTCCGGAAGCATCTCTCAGGCCGCAGGTGCGAACAGGTGTGGTGAGTGAGTCCGAGCGGATCATCCGAGCGGCTGGGTTGCCTGGGGATGTGGTCTTTGCCGTGGCCGATGTGAAAACCGGCAGACATCTGGAAGCAGTGGGCGCAGGCAACGGACTGCCGCCGGCGAGTGTGGCCAAGGCATTGACCGCGCTTTACGCGCTGGACGTGTTGGGGGCGGAGCATCGGTTCGAGACACGGCTGATCGCGGACGGGCCGATGGAAAACGGCATCCTCAAGGGGGATCTGATTCTAGTTGGCGGCGGAGACCCCTTGCTGGACACTGAGGCGCTTGCAAACCTGGCGGTGAACTTGCGGGAGGCCGGGCTGCGGGAAGTGCGCGGGGCTTTCAGGGTATATGACGGCGCGTTGCCCTTTGTGCATACCATTGATCCGGAACAGCCCGATCATGTCGGATACAGCCCGGCGGTGAGCGGCATCGCGCTGAACTTTAACCGCGTGCATTTCGAGTGGAAACGTGGCGCCAAAAGCTATGACGTGACCATGGATGCCCGCACCGCCAATTACCGGCCGCGCGTGGAAATGGCAAAGATGTCCGTCGCCGATCGGAACCTGCCCGTTTACACCTATGAACCCGGCGTGCGGGTCGACAACTGGACGGTGGCCAAGGGCGCTCTGGGCAAAGGTGGCGCGCGGTGGCTGCCGGTGCGCAAGCCGGCATTGTATGCGGGCGAAGTGTTTCAGACATTGGCGCGGGTCAACGGACTTGTTCTGGGCCGGGCGGAAGTTGTCCGTACCGTGCCCGAGGGTACAGTTCTGGCCACGCATCAGAGTGCGCCACTGCAAAAAATCCTGCGGGGAATGCTTAAATACTCGAACAACCTGACCGCCGAGATGGTAGGGATGGCTGCCACGGTGGCGCGGGGCGTTACGCCCGGTGACCTGCAGGATTCTGCGTCAGAGATGAACCAGTGGGCAATCGGGAAATACGGCGCCTTCCGGACGCAGATGGTGGATCACTCCGGTTTGGGAGGCGCTTCTCGCATGGCGCCGGGAGATCTGGTGCGGGCCCTTGTGGCTGCGCGCAAAAGCAATCTGTTGCGGCCCTTGCTCAAGCAGTTCGCCCTGAAGGACAGCAAGGGACGCCCAATCAAGGGGCATCCCGTCAGGGTCGATGCCAAGACAGGCACGCTGAATTTCGTGTCTGGTCTGGGCGGCTTCGTGACAACTGCGGGCGGCACTGAACTGGCATTTGCCATTTTCACCGCCGACATCGCGCGGCGGGCGCAGATCCGCCGTGAGGATCGGGAGCGTCCGCCGGGCGCGCGGTCATGGAACCGGCAGTCGAGAAAGTTGCAACAAGCCTTGCTGGAGCGGTGGGGCAACCTTTACGGTAGTTGAGCGCGCTCAGACCAGATGCCGCGCCCGCGCGCCGCGTTCGATGGCGGCGGCATGCAAGCGGTCGATATTGAGCTCGTACCGTATTTCTTCGAGCAGGCGCAGTTCGGTTTCCGCCAACGTGCCGTCGGCGGCGGCCACGTCACAGGCCAGGGCATAGGCGGTTTCATTCAGCCGTTCCGGCAGGTTGTCGCGGATCAGGCCGAACAGCGCATCCAGCCCGTCCTCTTGTTCGAATAGGTCGAACACGGTTTGCGAAACCCGCTGCATGCGGTCGATATCGTATTCGGCAAAGATCGGCAGCATGTTTACGGCGGTTTGGATCTTGACCAGCTCGGCAGTGCGGATGTTTTCGTCGGAGGCGGACACCGCGACCATGATCGCCACGAGGCAGTCCTGCGGGGTCATCGGGTGGGGGGCTTGCTCGGTCATGGTGTCGTCCTGCTGAAATCCTTGGTTTCAGCGCAAGATACGGAGAGCGCCGATGCTATTCAACTCTTGCGCGCCGATATTTCGAAGAACACGTTTTTGGTGTATTATCGAAGTGTTTTTTTCAGGAAATTTGGAGGTAAGTCATGACTGGTGTGAATGTGTTATTGGAAATCGCCTCGGAGCGTCCGGACGCCTTGGAAATGCACGGTGCGGCAATGGATGCACCCAACGAGGCGGAGCGGCAGGCGGCTGAGCTTTTGGCAGATATCGGCGGCGCCGGAATCGAGTTTGAGGAAGGGTTCACGCCGGTGCCGATGTTTTCGCGCATCGACGAGGCAGTAAGCGCCGATTTCGTGGAGTCCGTGCAACCGACCCACAGGGAACTGGCGCCGACAAGTCGGACGGTGGTGCTGCCTGCGCAGATGAGCCGGGAGCGTCTGAGCGAGTTGCAGGGAAATCCGAACGTCAAGATCTGGCCCAATTCGCAACTGACGCTATATTCCGCGCGGGAGGCGATTGACGAGGCGCGCTCGGACAGTGGTGTGGATTGCCGGCCTTTCCGCAGCGCGGTGGAAATTGCCGTTTTGCGCGACCTGCTGGGGACAGACACGTTGTGGAGCAGCGGTTTTCGTGGGCAGAACATCATCGTCGGCATCATCGACGAGGGTGTGAACGGAGATGAGTATCCGGTTGTCGGAGGATTTGCCCGCCCCGGGGCCGGATTGCAACCCGGCGCGGCGGCGATCAGCAGTCATGGCTCGATGTGCGCAGCGGATGTTCTGGTGGCGGCGCCGGCGGCGCGGATCTATGACTATCCGTTCCTCGGTGTTCCAAACTCGGGTGGTGCGTTGCAGATGTTCCAGGCGGTTCTGGATCAGTGGAATAATGATGGAACGCCGCAGATCACCAACAACTCTTACGGGTTTACCGGCGTGCCGAACCCGGCGCATTTTCCCAATCACGAAGTGCACGACATCAATCACCCGGTGCACCGCAAGGTGCGCGAGGTGGTGTCGGCAGGCGTGGCCTGTTTCTTTGCGGCGGGAAATTGCGGGCAGAATTGCCCAAGCGGCAATTGCCATTCCTCGGGTGTCGGGCCGGGCGTGTCGATACATGCATCCAACAGTCTGGCCGAAGT